>DASZFN010000971.1:0-10724 GCA_035939715.1 Gemmataceae bacterium
GCAGTGACGCTCGGATTTTTGTCGTGTCCGGAGCCTCGGTGCGGTACACTCCCTGGTTATGCAAAGCAAAGCGACGACCGTGGAACAGTATCTTTCCGAATTGCCGGCGGAGCGGCGGGCGGCGCTGGAAGCCGTGCGCAGCGTTGTTCTGGCCAACCTCGACAAGGATTACGAGGAGGGGATGCAGTACGGCATGATCGGCTATTACGTGCCGCACCGCGTCTTTCCCGCCGGCTATCACTGCGATCCGAAGCAGCCCTTGATGTTTGCCGGGCTGGCGTCGCAGAAGAACCACATGGCGCTCTATCTCATGTGCGTCTATGGTCAGGGGCCGTTGGCCGAGTGGTTCCGCGAGGCCTGGGCGAAGACCGGCAAGAAACTCGACATGGGCAAGGCCTGCATTCGCTTCAAAAAAGTCGAGGATCTGGCGCTCGACGTGATCGGCGCGGCGGTTCAGCGCGTGCCGGTCAAGAAGTATGTCGACAGCTACGTGGAGCTCAGGCGCATGATGGATGCGCGCACGACGAAAGGTCCGCCTGGAAAGAAGACGCGCGGAAAAGCGGGCAAGCAAGCAGCGAAGCCGGTGCGGAAGAAAGCATAACTCAGCTTGTGGCCAAGCTCTGTTCAGCGAACTCCAACACAGTTACGACTTGCTCGCGGCCGACGCCTGAAAACCAATCGAGGAAGTCATCGACCGTAGCGCCGTCCTCAAGGTTTTCAAAGAGCGACTTCACGGGCACACGAGTCCCGCGGAATACCCACGCGCCACTCATCTTGTCGGCGGAGCGTTCGACCGCTGCACAATGACGCCAATCAAGCATCGGCATGGAACACCTCAGGTTCATTCGGCAGCCACAAAATGACATTATTACAAGCCGACGACTTGCATGCGAGGGAATCCAGCGGCAGGCCAATCTGATGCTCGTCATCGATTCTGCTACGGCAGCAATGGGAATCAGGCACTAGGCCGGCAATCGTCCCTTCGCTGACAGCGGAGCGGCTACAGTCTCCGCAGGCGGGACTGCCGGCCCCGGCTTCACGGAAACCACGGTCGCCTCCTTCTGGTCTGCAGCCTTCTCCGGTGTGAGCTTGCCAAAGAAATCGGGCAGCTCCACGCCGCCGATGTCTTTCATGACCTGCATGATGGGCGGCATGGTGCGGGCCAGGCCTTGCAGGAAATGCGACGTGGCATTGGCGCCGTTGCCGTTCGTGCCGTTTTCCCAGACGACCACTTTATCAAACTTGATCTGCGAAATGGCCTGGGCCGATGCCTGGGTGAGGGCGTCGAGATGCTCGAGCAAGAGCATTTGGAAAGCCGCCTGGGCGCCGCCGCAGGCCTCGATGATCGAGCGCAGACCCTCGCCTTTCTTGGCCAGGATTTCATATTGACCGCGCGCCTCGGCTTCCAGCTTGGCGAAGATGGCCTTGGCCTGGCCCTCGGCTTCGATGCGGCGTTTTTCCGCCTCGGCCTCGGCTTCCACGATGACCCTGGCCTTTTCCGCCTTGGCGGGCGCTTCCACGGAGGCACGGCGCTCGGCCTCGACGCGCTCGGCCTGGGCCAGAGCAGCCTTGGCCATGGCGCGGTTCTGCGCCTCCTGCACGGCGGCCTCGGCTTCACGCTTGCGCGTTTCGCCGAGCTTGTAGGACTCGGCTTGCTTGACCTGCAAGGCCGCCTGGGCCGCCGCGACCTGCGCCTGGGCCTCGTTCTCGCCGACAATGGCTTTGGCATTGGCATCGGCCGTGGCGATGCGCATGGCGCGCTCGGCATCCTTGACCTGGGCATCGCGTTCGTAGCAAGCGGTTTGCTCGCCGACTTTCTGTTCCTTCTCCAGCTGGGCCACGCGCACCGCTTGCTCGCGCTGCGCCTCGCGCATGCCGATCTCGCGCAGCTTGTGGGCGTTGGCGACCTGGATGGTCTTCTCGCGGTCGGCCTCGGCAACGCCGATCGAGCCCATTTTTTCCTGCTGGGAGACGTCGATGGCGGCCTGCTGGATAGCCTGCGAAGCCGCTTTCTTGCCGATCGCGGCAATGTAGCCCGACTCGTCGGTGATGTCGGTGATATTCACATTGATGAGCACCAGGCCGATCTTACGCAGCTCGGGCTCCAGGGAAGTCAGGATCTTATGCAGGAATTGCTCGCGGTGCCGATTGATGTCCTCGATGCACATGGAGGCAATGACCTGGCGGAGCTGGCCGAAGATGATGTGCTCGGCCTGGGTCTTGATGTCCTCGGCGCTCAGCCCGAGGAGGCGGATGGCGGCATTATTCATGACCTCGGTCTCGGTGCCGATGGCCACGGTAAAAATGCTCGGCACATTGACGCGGATGTTTTCGATGGACAGAGCGCCCTTGAGCGGGATCTCGATCTGGATCGGCTCCAGGTTGAGAAAGGCGTGGTCCTGAACGAGCGGCCAGACAAACGCCGCGCCGCCGCTGACGCATTTGGCGGCGTCGCCGCGACGCACCTTGCCGAATATGACCAGGACGCGGTTAGGCGGACAGCGGCGAAAGCGCTTGGCGACGAACGTCAAGATGCTGAACGCGAACAGCGCCAGCGCCACGACGGCGATGACCAGATAGTGCTCGGCGACAAAGCCGCCCACAGTGGGAACCCTGGCAAGGAGCGCGGTGTACGACATAGGTGATACCTCCCCGGAAGTAGGACGGATTGGCAATCCGTCCCACAGAATTTAGGCTTCGGCGACCTCAACGGTTCCGGGGCTGACCACCCCGAGCACAACGACGTCGGCGCCGGTGGGCAGCTCCCGTTGCGCAGTCACCGCTTGATATTCCATGAGCCGATTTTGCACCTTGACGTGCACCTTGCCCGCGCCGCCTCTTTGGCCGGGGATGGTCAGGTACACCTTGGCCGGGGCGCCGACCGCCCGTTCGATACGGACGGAGCCGTCACTTTGCAGCTTGGCCAGGGTTTGCATGACCCAGGCGACCGTCACCATGGCTGCGCCGCCCGCGGCGACGGCGATCGCCAGGGGCAGCAAGGGTCCCTGCGTGACGCGCGCCGAAGCGGCCACACCGGCCAGGCCGAAGAACAAGAGCGCGGCGACAATGGTGCGAAAGGTCAGCAGCTTGAAAAACCACGAGCCTTCTTCGTGATGCCCAGGTTGGTGATGAAAGTGGCCGGTCTCGTGCTGCGTGTCGCCGGCGTCATCGGCGTGATCGCCGCCGAGATCGTGATGCCCGCCCAGGCCGATGAGTGCCAATACGAACTGGCAAAGCATCAAGGTTCCGCCCAGGATCGCACAGATCAGGTAGACGGTTTCCATGACTGCACCCCTTGCATTGTCTGGCAGGCTGCATGATGGACCGCCGCCAGAGCGCTGTCAACTAGTTTGACGCATGTTTTTCGCCCGGAAATACGCCATTCCAGCGACCGGCATACCGTGCGTGCCACCTGTGTCGGTTAATCGGCATCGAGTTGTTCGGACGGCTCGCAGGTTGCAGCCGTATCGTTTCCTTGTTATTCGCTCGGCTAAGTGCCTGATTTGAGATCCACTCGCATCCGCTTTCATTGCTTTCCTCCAAGCGTCTTATCGCTTCATTCTAGCCGCGATTAGGAACCGGCGAACCCAAGATTCACTCCCGTCGCGATCGTTCAAACTGTTTCCGCTCTTCCCCGTCTAACTACTGGACGCAATAATCCATGCGCTGAAGTTGCGCGACGCCTGTACATACGGAGGTTCCCATGCTACAAGGTCGTTTCTCACCCGTGACTCGCGGCAGCCTGGCGATGACCATGCTGGCTGTTGCGGCCGTGGTTTCTCTGAGCCGGCCGGGTAATCAAGGCGAAGCAGCTTCCGAGAAGCCGGCAGCGGAGTTTGCTATGAAGGGTCATGAGACCTCTGTGGACGTCGGCCAGGAATTCTTTGCCGGCACCTCCGCGTCCATTCGTTGCGCCGTCCGCGCCGTCAAATCCATCAGCGAAACCGTGCCGCTGCCCGATTCCGAAGTCAATGTGCAACTGCGTGCGAAGGATGGACAGGCCTTCCCACTGGCGGCCGGGAAGACCGATGCCGGTGGCAATCTGGACGCAACCTTCCGGGTGCCCGAAGTGCCGGCCGGGCAGTACACCTTGGCGGTCGCCACCCGCTCAACGCTTGGCCAACAAAAGTTGGAACGCACCGTGCAGGTGAAGACCGGCGCGAAGATTCTGCTGGTCACCGATAAGCCGCTCTACCAACCGGGGCAGATCATGCACATTCGGGCTCTGTCCCTGCGGCCGTTCGACTTGAAGCCGGTGGCCGGCTCGGAGCTGACCTTTGAAGTCGAGGATTCCAAAGGCAACAAGGTCTACAAACGGACACAAAAGACGTCCGACTTCGGCGTCACCTCGATCGACTTCCAGCTTGCCGATGAAGTCAACATGGGCGATTACCACATCCGCGCCCTGGTCGGAGATCATCAGACGGACAAAACCGTCACCGTCAAGAAGTATGTGTTGCCCAAGTTCAAGTCGGAACTGTCCGTGGACAAGCGGTTTTACATGCCCAAGGAAATCATTCACGCCGATTTGCAGACGGACTATTTCTTCGGCAAACCGGTGGCCAACGGCAAGATAAAGGTGGTTGCCAGCACTTTCGATATCCAGTTCCGCGAGTTTCAAACCTGGGAGGGCCAGACCGATGCGAACGGGCATACCAAGTTTGAAATCAAACTGCCGGATTATTTCGTCGGCCAACCGCTGCAGAAGGGGGACGCCCTGGTGCGCCTGGAGGCAAAGGTGACGGACACGGCCGATCACATGGAAACCATCAGCAAATCGTACACGGTCAGCGATCAGCCGATTCGCGTGAGCCTGATTCCCGAGGGCGGCAGGCTGGTGCCCGGCATGGAGAACCGCATCTATGCGGCGGCAATTTACCCGGACGGCAGTCCGGCCGCCTGCGAGGTCAATCTCTGGATCGGCAGCCAGGCCAAGGATGAGCCGTTTGCTACCGTCAAGACCAACGAAGCCGGGTTGGCGGAGTTCAAGCTGACGCCCAAGGCGGAGCAGTTGCGGCAAGGTCCGTGGGAACAGAAACCGCTGGAAATGCTGGGCGGCCAGGCCGCCAACGCCTGGGGGCCCAAAATGCTTTTCGATGTTTTCGTCCAGGTCCGCGACGGCAAGGGCAGCAGCGCTCGCGCGCACGCCGAGATCAACAGCGATCCTCTGGGCGAGAATATCGTCCTGCGGCTCGACAAGGCGATCTATCGCGCCGGAGACACGCTTAACATGGAAACGCGTTCCTCCGCGGGCTTGCCGACGGTTTATTACGATGTCGTCAAGAATGGCCAGGTGCTCCTCACGAAATGGCTGGATTTCAAGGACGGCGCCGGACATTACCAGCTCGACCTGCCGGCGGACCTCTTCGGCACGCTGGAAGTGCACGCTTACCAGATGCTCAGCACCGGCGAGATCATTCGCGATAGCCGCGTGATCTATGTGCAGCCGCGCGACGATCTCAAGATTGCCATCAAGCCGGACAAGGAAGTCCATGTGCCGGGCGAGAGCGGGCGGATTCATTTCCAGGTGACCGACGCGGAAGGCAAGCCGGCCGCGGCGGCGCTGGGCGTGCTGATCGTGGACGAGGCAGTCTATGCCTTGCAGGAGATGCAGCCCGGCCTCGAGAAGGTTTACTTCACGCTGCAAGAGGAATTGCTCAAGCCGAAGACAGAGGTCATCTTCAAGCCGCGCGCTTCGATCGACACACTGGTGCGCGAGTCTGAGATTCCCGCGGACAAGCAGCAGATCGCCCAGGTGCTGTTGACCTCGGTCAAGCCGAAGCTGCCGAGCCGCTGGCAGGTGGCGCCGGAGATCGAACGCCGGCAAAAGGTCGAGGAGCAGGTGCAGCAAATCGGCTTCGCCCTGTATAGCTTTGCCGCCAATCAGAATCAGCCAGTGCTCCGCTACGATGCAGCCGCCAGGCGCTGGGACTTTGACCCGAAGCTGCTGGGGACGGTCCTGAAAGCCCAATATGTGGATGCGGCCGCTCTCAAGAACCCGCTCGGCGGCCTGTGGACGTTGCAGGACCTGGCCAAACTCGAAAAGGAATTCACCCCCAATCATTTGGCGCGGGCAGTAACGCAAGCGCGGATGCAGCAAGTATTCTGGACGTTCATCAACTATACGAACGCCAATAAGGGGAACTACTTTCAGAACGGCGAATGGTCCTTCCCCGAAACGGTGCTGACGGCCGCTGCCCGGAGCCAGCGCCTCGCCGGCTGGTGGCTGAAGGACGCCTGGGGAAAGACGATCAAGCTGGCCAAGCGTGACAAGAAGTCCGAGCACCAGACGGGCTGCACGCAACTTGATTACTACGACTTCGTCTCGGCCGGGCCGGATGGAGAGTTCGGCACTGCCGACGATGTGAAACTGCCACCCATGAATGAGTGGCAAAATGCCACCTTTTGGTGGAGCAGCGCGGCGCGGCACGGCCAACAGCAAAATTGGCGTAGGCGAGACCTGGCCGGCCGGTGGGGCGGCGGCCCCCGCTTTCGAGGAGCGGCCTTAGGAGGCATGGGCGGAGGCATGGGTGGCATGAATGCCCCGGGCGCCGCAGCGCCGATGCCCATGGCCGCCTTGCGCATGGAAGTAATGGACAGAGTTGCGAAGAACGGCGGCGCGGCGAAGCCTGACACCGCTGGCGGCGCCCCACCAGCGACTCGAATTCGCGAGTTCTTCCCTGAGACCATGCTCTGGCAACCCGCCCTCATTACCGATGATCAAGGCAACGCCGAGCTGCCCGTCAGCTTTGCCGACTCCATCACGACGTGGCGGTTGACCGCTTCCGCCTCTTCGCGATCTGGGCTGCTGGGCGGCGTGACTGCTCCCCTGCGAGTCTTCCAGGACTTCTTCGTCGATCTCGATCTACCCGTCACGCTGACGCAGAACGATGAAGTCGCCTTTCCGGTGGCGGTTTACAACTATCTGAAGACTCCGCAAACCGTGAAGCTGGAACTGCAGCGCGAGTCGTGGTTCGACTTGACCGATTCCGCCGACTACACGCGCTCCCTCGAACTTCAGCTCAATGAAGTGACGGCGGTCAAGTTCCGTATCAAGGCCCGGCGCATCGGCGCCCAGCCGCTCCTCGTGAAAGCCTCCGGCTCCAAGATGTCCGATGCCATCAAGCGGACCATCGAAGTCGTGCCCGACGGCAGCCGCGTGGAAAAGGTCGTGACCGACCGCCTGACGGGAAAGGTCATGCAGGTGATCGAAATTCCGGAAGGCGCCATTGCGGACGCCTCCAAGATTCTCGTGAAGCTCTATCCCGGCGTCTTCAGCCAGGTCATGGAAGGGATGGAAGGCATGCTGCACATGCCGTTTGGCTGAATGGAGCAGACGTCATCCGCGGCCTACCCGAACATCCTGGCCGTGGATTACCTCAAGAAGGCCCGTGTGGCCTCTCCTCAGATCCTCATGACCGCGGAGAATTACCTGAACGTCGGCTACCAGAAGCTCCTCACGTTTGAACGGCCAGGCGGCGGCTTTGACTGGTGGGGCAGCGGCCCGCCCATCGTCTGGCTCAGCGCCTACGGCTTGCAAGAATTCAACGACATGGCCAAGGTCTATCCCATCGACCGCGGCGTCATCGACCGCACCCAGCAATGGCTCATGAAGCAGCGCGAAGCGGACGGCGCCTGGTCCAACATCGGCGCCACGCACAGCGAAACGATCGCCCAGATGGGCAATCCCAAGCTGCTGCTGACCAGCTACGTGGTCTGGTCCCTGGTTGATAGCGGCATGCGCATTCCCGAGCTGGAGAAATCGATTAACTATATCCGCAAGCACGTGGACGAGGCGGGCGACAATGCCTACATCCTCGCGCTGGCTGCCAACGCGCTGGCTGCGTGGGATGCCAAGGACGACAGCACCCTCGTGGTCCTGCAAAAACTGGACAAACTCAAGGCCGCGAAGCCCGAATGGAAAGCGCTCAGCTTCCCGACGCGAGGCCAATCGCTCAGCTATGCGCACGGCGACAGCCTCACGGTGGAGACCACCGCCCTGGCCGCCCTGGCCATGTTGAAAACGGACCAGTTCACGAACAGCGTCAACGAAGCGCTGACGTTCCTGGTGAAAAGCAAGCAGTCGAACGGCACCTGGGGAAGCACGTCGGCGACGATTCTATCGCTCAAGGCCCTGGTCGCCGGCATGAGCGGCACGAAACAGGAAGGCAAGGCCGAGTTTGTTATCAAGGTGAACGGCAAGGAGGCAGGCAAAGGCGAAGTCACCGAGCAAAACGCCGACGTCCTGCAGGCGTTCGACCTCAAGGAATTCACCCAGCCCGGCCACAACGAAGTCCAGATCGATGTGAACGGCAAGACCAACCTTATGTACCAGATCGTCGGCCGGCACTTCGAGCCCTGGAAGCTGCAGCCCGGCATTGCCGGTCAGAAGCCGCCGCTTGAGGTGACCGTCGATTATGACCGCACCAGTCTCTCGACGGCGGACCTGTTGCGCGCCAAGGCAACCTTACGCTACCATGGCGATCGGCCGACCTACATGGTGATCGTCGATCTCGGCATCGCTCCCGGTTTCACGGTGGACGCCGGCGATTTCGCGGAAATGGTGAGCCAGAAAAAAATCCAGAAGTTCAGCGTCACGGCCCGCCAGGTGACCCTCTACCTCGGCGACATCAAGCCGGGCGATGTGAAGACGTTTGAGTACAGCCTGAAGCCGAAATACCCGATCAAGGCCAAGACACCGGCGACCGTGGCATATGAGTATTACACGCCGGCCAACCAGGCGACGGCTCAACCAGTCGAGTTGGTGGTTGGCGACAGATGAAGTGTTGCAGCTAACATTTAATACTCGAAGGTTCTGAGGGATCGCTGTTTGTCAAACTGGACGACAAAGGCATCGAAGAACCCGTCACGGCCTAACAACAGCGGGGCATCGCCTTCGGCGAAACAAATTGGAAGAAGAATTTCTTTGCGTGCCTCGGCAACAAAAACTGTAACCTCGTGTAGCCTCGCGAGGACGACGCATTCGTCTCGTTGGGAAACGCCTCGGATTTCAGTGTGAATTCCTGCATTCCACGTGAGCCCCAGAAGTTCGCACAGTTTCCGAGGGCCGACACTGGTATCCGCGCCAGAGTCTACGACAAACAACCTACGGGTTCTTCTGCCCTTCGTTCTCTGAAACGACACATAAAGAACCGGGGTGAGAACACCGTTCTCTTCCAGCAATGCCCATGGTTTCGTGAACTTCATCGGTAGACAATTCGTCCAGGTCTTTCTAAACGCGCCACCACAATTCTATCCTGATCAATGTCGCCCAGGTTTTTGTAGAGGTCCTCCATCGTATCCCCGAAGGCAACAATCTGGCAGTCCTTTGCAGCGATCCACTTACCCCGATACTGGCGCAGAATGTCGGATGGCAGGTGGGTAAGCCAGTCAGCAGTGGAATCGGTCGCGCGGATGATCTCTTCTTCCTCCGGGGTCGGATGCCAATCCTTGATGATCGCCTTGGTAGTCTTTCTAATCATGGGTTGCCTCCCGCGCCGCGAGTTTATCAACCTATTCGTCATCCTCTTCATTCGCGCGAATTGCCTGTTCGATTTCCCGCGAGTTATGCCGAGCATACTCCCGCGCTGCTGCCAGGTCTGCCCGCGTTAGCGAGGGGTAGTTGTCAAGTATCTGTTGCTCCGTCAACCCCTTTCCCTTTAGGGAATTCAGCAACCATACCATGATTCGCGTGTTTCGGATACACGCGTCGCCACCGCAGACTCCGGCTGTCTTCCGAATCAGCGGCTCTCCGGCCGCGTCTACCGCTACTGCTTTTGACTCTAAAGCGCTCATGCGACGTTCCTCTAATTGCCCTTCTCCAGCGCTAGGATATCAGAAAAGCAATAAGGACGCCAAGTTGCCTTGACGTCCCTTGAAATTCAGTAGTGGCTAAGTCCGTGTTGATTTTAGGCAGGGCTAATCCTCAGACTGCCTGCACTATGGAACACGGCAAACCGCCCGAAGCAACCAAGGTTCCGTAACGCCGTGGCGGCTGCTTTAATTCTGGCCGGAAAACGAGATTCATCACGCTCCCATTCTGCCTCAAACTTATCGCGGTTGTTTCCGTCGATAGTGACTCTGACATCTCCGGTATAACCGTCCCTTGGCGCCTTAAATGCAAGCTCGACCAACCGGCCAAGCCTAGCGTCTCGCATGCCTGACTTGATGGCCTTCTCACACGGCGCGACAAATCTAGACTGCTTCACGTTAAAGCGAATCTTCATGGCAAAGTCTCCTGGGCGAATTCGGACGGGATGTAGTACTTAGCTCGCCGCCCGCAAATCCGCCAGCTCTTCCTTCACCGACGCGTAATGGCTCGGCTCCATGCTGAAGCTGGCCGTGCCGCTGGTGAAGTTGCGGAGTTCGCTCGTATAGCCGAACAGCTCGGCCAGCGGCACGTAGGCGTGCAACTGGCAGCGGCCTTTTTCCAGGCTGGAGTCGAGGATCTCGCCGCGCCGCCGGCTGACGTCGCGCGTCAGGTCGCCGATGTACTGGCCGGGGGCGTGCACGACCACGTTCATGATCGGCTCCAGCAACACCAGACCGGCTCTGGCTTGGGCGTCGCGGAAGCACTCCATGGCCGCCAGCTTGAAGGCGTCCTGGGAGCTGTCCACTTCGTGCGACTTGCCGTCGAAGAGCGTCGCCTGGATATCCACGCACGGGAAGTTGTACTTGGCGCCCTTGGCAGTCGCCAGGCGGAAGCCCGCCTCGACCGCCGGGAT
>DASZFN010000972.1:0-7002 GCA_035939715.1 Gemmataceae bacterium
TTGAGCTTGACGATCTTCTCCAGCCAGGGCTGAAAGGCGGCAAAATCGTCGGCCGCGCGAGCTTCCTGCCACACCTGCTGGGCCCTCGTCGTGACCCGCGCAAGTTCTTCAACCAACTCTTTTGGCAATTTGACAAGCCGATCGTAGCTCCTGCGGATTTCGCGAAGATTCGCCGCTTGCGGCGTATCCAGGTTGGTCTTTCCGGAACCGTCCGCCTGCGACAAAAGCTGTCCAATTTCCGGCGCCGTGATCATCTCATGCGCCAAGCGGGCCAGCAGCGCCATCTGCTCCGCACGATGGGCGGAGCCATGGTGCGGCATGTAGGTCCGCTCGTCCCAGGCCAGCATTTCGGCACAGGAGCTAAGCAGCCTGCATTCTTTAACCCGGCGAATGAGTTCGGCGTAGGCTTCAGCGTGATTCATGTTGGCAAAGGTAGTAGGACCCGCTTGCCGAGCGGGACCTGCGGGTGTCAAGCATCAGGTCCCGCTCGGCAAGCGGGACCTACTCGGACGATCATTAGGACATATTCATGCTCATCAGAAATTCCGCGTTCGACTTCGTCTTCTTCAGACGCGAGGTCAGCAATTCCATGGCCTCCACGGGATGCATGTCCGCCAGGACGCGGCGAAGCGTGCGGACGCGCTCCAGTTCGTCCGGATGAAGCAGCAATTCTTCCTTGCGCGTGCCGGAGCGATTGATGTCGATGGCAGGCCAAACGCGCTTGTCGACCAGGCGGCGGTCGAGATGCAATTCCATGTTGCCGGTGCCCTTGAACTCCTCGAAGATCACTTCATCCATGCGACTGCCGGTGTCGATGAGCGCCGTGGCCAGAATCGTTAAGCTACCGCCTTCTTCTACACTGCGGGCAGCACCGAAGAAGCGTTTCGGTTTCTGCATGGCGTTCGAATCAAGACCGCCGCTCAGCAGCTTGCCGCCGGACGGGGCTTCGGTGTTGTGCGCCCGCGCCATGCGCGTGATCGAGTCTAGCAAGATCACAACGTCACGGCCGCCTTCAACCAGCCGCTTGGCCTTTTCCAGCGCGATCTCGCTGACATGAATGTGCTCCGAAGAAGGCTCGTCGAACGTGCTGGCCACGACTTCCGCCGTGGGACCGGACACGGTGCGCACCATGTCGGTGACTTCTTCGGGACGCTCGTCGATCAGCAGCACGATGAGATAACATTCCGGATGATTTTGGCGGATGGCCAGGGCGATTTTCTGCAGCAGGACTGTCTTGCCGGCGCGCGGCGGCGATACAATCAAGCCGCGCTGTCCCTTGCCAATCGGTGTCACCAGATCGACGACACGCATCGGCAGTTCCTCGGCCGCCGTTTCCAGGACGAGGCGGCGATTGGGATGCAGCGGCGTCAAGTCTTCAAAAACTGTCGCCCCGGTCTTCTCTTCCGGCGGCCGGCCGTTGACCGCCTCGACCTGCATCAAGGCAAAGTTTTCCTGCCCTTCCACAGGCAGACGGATCGGCCCCTCGACGACAAAGCCGGTGCGCAGCCCCAGCCGGCGAATCTGGCTTGGCGAAACGTAGATGTCCTCCGGCGAAGCGAGATAATTGTGGGCGGCACTGCGCAGAAAGCCGTAGCCGTCCGGCAAGACTTCCAGCGTGCCCGAGCCGCGCACGACTTCGCCGCGTTCGATCTGCCGGCGGACAATGCCGACGATCAGCTGGCCGCGGGTCATGCCGGTATGCTCGGCAATGCCCTCGCGCTCCGCGAGGGCGAACAGTTTCGGCATGGGTAAGCGGTACAGGTCGTCGAGGCGAGCGCCCGGACCTGTGCCAACGACGCTAGTGGTGGAGGGGCCGGGGCCGTCCGGACCTTTCCGGATGGGACGTTTGCGAGTTACGTTGCCGGGCCCTTCGTCGCCGCGCGCGACGGACATAGGAGATTCCTCCGCAGAAGTGGTGTGAAAAGTTCGGCGTCCTGAACGGTGTTGCGAGTCCACGAAAACCTCAAAAGTAATGCCAATTTTTTTCCGGCCTATCCCATAGGCGGCGCCTGGATTTCCCGGGCCTGGGTCCCTACGGAAAAGTGCAGTGAACTGCTTTCTTGGGCGGCTTAATCAATTTGCCGCCGGTGACCGTTGGTCACGGCTTGGAGCCTTCTACAAAGAAGGATTGGCTTCCTACTGGAAGCAAGACGCGCTCTCTCGCGCTCGAAAAAAGTGAAACCAACGACGAGCCGTCCAAAACCCTTTAGACTGACTCTACAAGCATTGTATCATGCCGAAATTGCCTTTCCAGTGAATTTTCCGCAAATGATTCAGCCGACTTGACACCCATCCGGAATCGCTCTAGAGTAAGCCGTCTGGCTGTACTTTCCCCGTTCGCCGGTGCTACCACAAGGCTTGTGATTTCTCCGGTGAGACAAGTCGGGGGCGGGTTGAAAGGACATCGCTGATGTCGCAAGGTCTTGAGATCCCTTCCGGTGCCCCGGCCATCCTTGCGCCTCCGGCCGAAGCGGCAAGCAGCATCAAATTAGACCTTTCGCGCATTGCTCAGGATCTGCAAATCCGCAAGGTCCAGGTCGAAAGCGTCGTGCAGTTGCTGGACGAGGGCAACACCGTTCCCTTCATCACGCGTTACCGCAAGGAGCGCACCGGCGGGCTCGATGAAGAACTCATCCGGCAGATCCAGGCACGGGTGCAGTATCTCCGGCAACTGGGCGAACGCAAGCAAACGATCCTCAAGAGCATCGAGTCTCAGGGCAAGTTGACCGACACGCTGCGCACCGCCATCCTGGCTGCGGAAACCTCCAAGCGCCTTGAAGACCTTTATCTACCTTACAAGCCAAAAAAGCGAACGCTGGCAACCATCGCACGCGAGCGCGGCCTGGAATCCCTGGCGCAGGCCATCTGGAATCGCGATCCGGCCGTTGTCAATCTGAACGAAGTCCTGACCGCAATGGTCAATCCGGAGAAGGAGCTGAACACGCCCGACGACGTGCTCGCGGGCGCGGGGCACATCCTGACCGAGCAGATTGCCGAGACGGCGGAGGTGCGTGCCGCCGTGCGTGTCAAGCTCTGGGAAACCGGCAGGCTGTGCACGGCCAAGAGCGACAAGGTGGGCGAGGGCCAGGCGCTCGAATACAAGGACTATTTTCAGTTCACGGAGCCGGTAAGGCGCATTCCCCCGCATCGCATTCTGGCGATTAACCGGGGCGAAAAGGAAAATGCCCTGCTGGCAAAGCTGGAGTGGGATGCCGATCTGATCAAGCGCATCGCCCTCGATCAGCTGCCGTTTGCCGACCACCCCCACGTGGAGTTCCTGAAGAAGATAACGGAGGACGCGCTGGGGCGCTTGTTGCTGCCCAGCCTGGAACGCGAAATTCGCCGGGAATTGACCGAAGAGGCAGAGGAACACGCCGTGCGGGTTTTTGCCCGCAACCTGCGGAGTTTGCTCTTGCAGCCGCCCCTGCGCGGCCGCCGTGTGCTGGCCATCGATCCGGCTTTTCGCACAGGCTGCAAGCTGGCTGTCCTCGATGAAGTGGGCAATCTGCTCGAGGACGCTGTCACCTATCCATTCGGCAAGGGGGAACGCGGCAGAGGAAAGCGCTCGGACAGGGCGGATGCGAAAAGGGAACAGACGGAGAAGCCGGCGCCAACGCCGACTGCGGTTACGGCTCCCTCGGCGGAACGGAGCGTGGGCCAGGCGGTTCCGTCCGGAAGCAGCGCAGGTGCGCCGGCGGAGCCTGGATCCGCTCTGACAGATATGCTGCCCGCGGTCTTGGCGGCACTCCCTGGGAACGCGGCGCCGGAACAGCCGGCGGCAAGCGCGCCGCTGGTAGAAGAGCCCGCTGCGTCTCCTTCGCCTGGCCCTGATAGTCCACCCGCCGCCCCTTCGCCGGGCCCGGAGACGACTGCCGTTGTCCCGCCGGGACCCACGCCGCGCGAGGCGACCAAGGCCAAGCTCGAAGAGCTCATTCGCAAGCACAATATCAATGTTGTCGCCATAGGTAACGGCACCGCTTGCCGCGAGACAGAAGAACTGGTCTCCGAGCTGATTGGCGAAAAGCTCTCCGATCTCGTGTATGTCATCGTGAATGAGGCGGGAGCGAGCGTTTATTCGGCGAGCCCCATTGGCCGCGAGGAATTCCCCCATCACGACGCCACGCTGCGCGGCACGGTTTCCATTGGCCGCCGTCTGCAAGATCCGCTCAGCGAACTGGTCAAGATCGAGCCGCAAAATATCGGCGTCGGCCTCTATCAGCACGACATCCATCATCGCCGGCTCAAGGAATCGCTGGACGCGGTGATCGAGTCCTGCGTCAACCACGTCGGCGTCGACCTGAACACAGCCAGCGTGCCCCTGTTGCGGCACGTCTCGGGATTGAACCAGGTGGCGGCGCGCGAGCTGGTTGAATTCCGCAAGCAGCATGGCCCGTTCAAGAGCCGCGAACAATTGCTGCACGTGCCGGGGATCGGCCCCGCCCGCTTCGTGCAAGCGGCCGGGTTTCTGAAATTGCTCGGCGGCGATAACCCGCTTGACCAGACGTGGATTCATCCCGAGAGCTACAGCGTCACCCAGCGTCTGCTCGAAGAATTGAACAGCAACATCGAAAGCTTGCTGGACCGGCAGAAAACCGAGCTGTTGCGCGAAAGGCTGAAGACGGTTTCCCTGGACCAGATGAGCCAGAAGCTGGCGGTCGGCGCTGCCACGCTGCACGATATCCTGGAAGCGCTGGCGCGACCCGGCCGCGATCCGCGCGAAGACTTGCCGCCGCCTATCTTCAAAAAGGGCATCCTCAAGCTGGAGGATTTGCAGCCCGGGATGGAACTGAAGGGCACCGTGCTCAACGTGGTCGATTTCGGAGCCTTCGTGGACATCGGCCTGAAGGACAGCGGCCTCGTCCACATCAGTCAGATGGCCAACCGCTACATCAAGAACCCTTACGACGTGGTCGCCGTCGGCGATGTCGTGACGGTTTGGGTCCTTGCCGTGGATCACGAACGGCGGCGCGTGTCCCTGACCATGATCAAGCCGGGCAGCGAGCGCAAGCCGCCGGAGCGCAAACCCCAGGAGCAGCAACGTCCGCAAGGCGGAGCGCGGCCGCCGCGTGGCCGTAGGCCGCCGCCTGCCAGGCAACCGGCCGGCGCGCCTGGCGCCCAGGGTCAGGTTGCCGTCACAGCCGCTCCTGGTAGTGCGCAGACTGCTCCGCCACAGGCTGTCCCGGCCCAGCGTGCCGTTGCGCAGCGCCCTCCGCCCCGCCAGGCGCAGGCCCCCCAGCCGCGCAAGCCACATCGCGAGCCACCCAAGCCGAAGCTCTCCAAGGCCGCCCTTGAAGGTGCTGCGCCTCTGCGAACCTTCCGGGAGTTGAAGGCCTTTTTCGAGGCCCAGAAGGAGGAGCCACCTCCTCCACCGCCGGCCCCCGGTCCCGAAAGTGAAACGCCGCCACCGCCACAAGCTTAGATCGGGCTGGTTGCACTCATGGTTCCCGGCCAAGATGGCCACGTGGCCATCTTCGGTCCGCCAGGTCTGCCATTTGCTTTGGCGGGCGGACCTGGTAGATCTTGGAAGATATTGACCGATTGCTGGAAGATTTTGGCTGATTCTTGAAGAATCAAGGTTGTCGCAACGACTCAGCGAGCAGCACACGCTTCAGAAGAATCCCGTTGACCCGCCCTCGAAACCTTATCTTGCCGTTGATGCTAACCACCGGCACCTGTTCCCCATAACGTTCCTTCAGGGCGGGATCCGTGTCCACGTCAATGTCCTTGACCTCAAGCAAATACTCCTGCCGTGCTTTTTGCAGCTGTTCAAGCGCCATCTCACAAAGGTGGCAGTCGCGGCGGCTGTAAATAATTACCCGCACAGCCCGGCCAGTCCCGGCGACCTGGCCGAATAGCCGCTTCAGGAGTCGGGAAAAGAGAGGCATGGCTGTTGTTACCCGGAGATTCCGCTTCGCCTGGGAGCGCGGGGGGACCGCCATAGTCAGCTTTATCCGCTTGTGCTATCCTAAACTAATCGCACGGCATCTGGATGCCGATTTGAGCCTATCCGGTCGAGGGGACAGGCTCTTGGTTTGCTGCGATTTCTACGACTGCCCGTCCCCTTATCCGGATAGGCTCTTTCGACTTGAGCGTTTGAGGAATCTCCATGCCGTCCTCCCGTCCGTCGCCCCCTACGCCAGGCAGTTCACGCCGACGTCCGGGTCCCGTCATGCCAAGCGGCTGGGTGTGGCTCGTGATTCTGGGCATGGCCCTGGCCATGCTCTGGGTCATGACTGAATACCAGTCCGCGACGACGATCGACTATAGCGAGTTCGTCAAGCTGCTGGACAAGGGGCTTGTCAGCAAGGTTACTGTTACAGGCAAGGTCCTTACCGGCGAACTGAACGAGAAGAGCAGTGAAGATGAGCTGGTGAAGTCCCTGAAGATTCGGGGGACCAAGTTCACCGTAGGTTTGCCCGCTGGTGATGTTAAGCTCGATCTCGACGCGCGCCTTCAAAAGGCAGGTGTCAAATACAATTATGAGGAAGAGCGCGGCACCTGGCTCGGTCCGCTTCTCATGATGCTCCTGCCGGCGCTTCTGCTCCTCGGAGTGTTCATCTTTTTCTTCCTGCCGCGCATCCGCGATCCCCTGGGCGGCAGCTTCCTGAACAATTACATCAAGAGCCCAGCCCGGCGCTACGAGCGCAACAAGGCGCGCGTTACGTTCGACGACGTCGCCGACATGGAGAACGCCAAGTCCGAGCTTCAGGAAGTCGTGGAGTTCTTGCGCTCGCCGGATAAATTTCAGCGCCTGGGCGCGCAGGTGCCCAAGGGCGTCCTTTTGGTAGGTCCGCCTGGCACCGGCAAGACACTGCTGGCGCGGGCCGTGGCCGGCGAGGCGGGCGTGCCCTTCTACAGCATAAGCGGCTCAGAATTCATCCAGATGTTCGTCGGCGTCGGCGCCAGCCGTGTCCGCGACATGTTCAAGACGGCCAAGGACAACGCGCCTTGCTTGCTCTTCATTGACGAGATCGACGCGGTCGGCCGCATGCGCGGCGCCGG
>DASZFN010000973.1:0-7510 GCA_035939715.1 Gemmataceae bacterium
AGGACATCACGAACGACCTCTTCCCTGGGGTGGACATATTTACGCTGACCAACCAGGTGAGCTTCACCGTCAGCGCCAACACGGTGATCCGCAGGAACTCCACCCATTCGGAGACCCGTCTCGACCCGTCGCTGCTACTGAAGGGTCAAAAGAATGTGCCCAGCGTGCGCAACTTGTCCATCTTCGAGCTCGTCGCCTATTTCAACCTCGGGGCGCTGGTGATCAAGGGTGGCCAGAGCGGGAGCAACCTCGGGGATCTTTTGGTCCCAATCCCGGGCGGCGGCCAGCCCGGCAACATTTTCAACGTGCAAGCCACCGCCGCCGGCACCATGACGACCATCAAGGCCGGCAGCGAAAGCGACACCGTCAACGTGGGCAGCGCCGCGAAGCGGCTCGATGGCATCCAGGGCTTGCTGACCGTCAATGGTCAGGCCGGCAACACGGCGCTCAACGTCAATGACCAGGGCGCTGCCGATTTTCATTACTACAACTTGACTGCCACGGACGTGAGCCGCCTGAACGTGGACGCTCAGCCGGACATGGCGCCGATCCAGTACGCCCACATTCAGACGTTGACGGTCAACGCGGGCAGTGCCGGCGACGTACTCGGAGCCTCCAGCACGCACGCCGGGACGGCCACGATTCTCAACGGCGGCGCCGGCAACGACGAGTTTACAGTTTTCGGCAACTCAAACATGGACGACATGAAGGGGCCGATCACGCTGCACACCAACGGCGGCCTCTACGACTTCGTGCAATTCAGCGACTTTCTCAACCCTGTCAGACAGACTTACAACTTTACCGCTACTTCGCTGAAACGCTCCGGGATTGCCCTCATCACCTGGGACCCCATGCCGGTGGGTCTCTTCGTCAGCGTCGTCGGCACAGGTGTCAACCACATCAACGTCAAGAGCGTGTCCGCGGGTTACGCTCAGTCTTTCGTGATGGGCACGGGCGATATCCTGACCATTGGCAGCAATGCCCCTGCGCGGGCCGGCAACCTGGCCAACATCCTCGGCCCCGTTGTCGCGTCAGGCTTCGCAGATCAGACGCCGACCGTCATCATCGACGACTCCGGCGATACGACTCCCCACACCAGTGTCGTTGTGGATACCGAGGGCATGAACGGCAACGTCTTGACGGGTCTGGCGCCGGCCCCTATTTACTTCCGGTTCAACACCGCCGCGACCCTGTACGGCGGCAGCGGCGGCAACACCTTCAACGTCCGGAGCAGCGACGCGCACCGTCCGCTTACGATCAACACCGGCAGCGGCGGCGACACTGTCAACCTCGGTAGCTCCCTGAATCAGCTGGATCCCATCCGCGGCGCAGTGACCGTCAACGGGCGACCCGGCGGCAGCACCGCTCTCAACATCAACGACCAGGGCTCGATCAGCAGCCACAACTACACCCTAACTGCCACCGACGTGAGCCGCTTTGACACCGCGGCGGTTCCGGACATGGCGCCGATCACCTACGCCGCCATCAAGACCCTGACCGTCAATGCGAGCACGGGCACCGATGTCCCATCCATATTCAGCACCGCGGCCGGCACCTCGACAGTAATCAACGGCGGCGCTGGTTACAATGAGTTCGTGTTCTACGGCAACGACGGCACCCTGAACAATATCAACGGGCCGACAACGATTCACGGCGGTGGGTTCTTCTACAACTTCGTGGTCTTCAACGACTCCGTCAACCCTGTCGGACAGACTTATAACTTTACGGCTACTTCGCTGAAGCGCACCGGAATCGCTCTCATCACCTGGGACCCCATGAGCCAGGTGATTCTCTACACCGGCTCGGGCGTGGACCACGTCAACGTCAAGAGCGTGTCGGCCTCGACGTTTGAGTCCCTCGTCCTCGGCATGGGCGATATCTTGACAATTGGCAGCAATGCCCCCGCTCTACACGGCAACCTGGACAACATCCTCGGCCCGCTCCGTGCGGAAGGCTATGCAGGTCAAACGTCGACCGTGATCGTCGACGACTCCGGGGATGGGAGCGCGCACGCCAACGTGGTCCTGGATACGGCCGGCATTTACGGTAACGTCTTGACTGGTTTGGCCCCCGCACCGATCTACCTGCAACTCGACCCCGCCGCGCCCGTGCAGATCAAGAGCGGTGCGGGCGACGATACTTTCACCTTGGGGAATCTGCCCGCTGGGCTGAACTTTACGATCGATGGGGGCAGCGGTCAGAACACGCTCGTGGGTCCGAACGTGGCCAGCACCTGGAACATCACGGGATCAAACCGTGGCGACGTTGCCGGCATCCAGTTTGTGTCCATGCAAAACCTGGTGGGCGGCGCCGCCAACGACGTGTTCCAGTTCCAGGCTGCGGGCCGGGTATCCGGCATGATCGACGGCGGCGGTGGGACGAACAAGCTGGATTACTCCGCTTACCTCGGCGACATCCTCGTCGACCTGCTGCTCCACACGGCCAGCCGGGTCGGCCAGGGTGTCTTCAACATTGCGGACGTGACCGGCAGCCAGGGCAACAACCTCCTGGTCGGAGACGCCAACGCCAACGTCCTCACCGGCGGCACCGGCCGCAACGTGATCATCGGTGGCGGCGGCAGCGACCGGATCACGGGCGGCGGCGGGGAAAACATCCTGATTGGCGGAACTACCGCATACGACCGCAACCTTGCCGCCCTGCAGGCGGTAATGCAGATCTGGGACGACCCCATCGTGCCCTTCGACCAGCGCATCAACACCTTGCAGAACGGCACCACCCTGGGTGGCCAGACCGTGGCCCTCAACAAGAACACGGTACAGAACGATGGGGCACCGGACAGTCTGCTGGGAGGCGCTGGCCAGAACTGGTTCATCGCCGACGTGGACGACACCATCAACAATGGCAGCGGCTTTGGCCTGAATGATTGGCTTACCTGGATCTAGTCTAGTGGCGGGGTGTGGAGAGCCAGTCAGTGACGGGGGCGCGCCTGGTCGTGCGTAGGCCCGACGGCGCGCTGTTCACTTGGCAGCGGTACAAGGAGCCTTAGCACCTGCTTGAGTGCCGCATTGAAACAGAGCCTGAAGCTGATCGCGGAGGAAATCGTCAAGAAGCAGCAAGCAGACGGTTCGTGGGAGTTCTTCGCCACGCTCAGGCGACCGCCGATTAACGAAAGCCAAACCACCGACGCCGCCTGGATCATCATGGCGCTCGAGGGGGAAACGGGACCAGACGCGCCGGAATCGCAGCGCGCGGCGCTGTCGAAAGCGATCACCTGGCTCGACACTGCAAAGCGCTCCGACATCCATCAAGACAAGGTCCTGAAGGTGCTCAGAGGGGTTCGCTCCGCCAAGCCGCGCAAGACAATGCAAACTACGATCGACGAGTTGCTCGCACTACAACGCGCTGACGGTGGCTGGAGCCAGACCGTCCCTGAATTGAAGAGCGATGCCTTTGCCACCGGCCAGACTTTGTATGTCTTGTCGCTCGCAGGCTTCACGGCCGAACGACCCGAAATCAAGCGAGGGATTGACTTCCTGGTCACTACACGCGAACCGGCGGCCCTTCGGGACCGTTACGGCCGACATACCTTCGGTCAGTCGTGTTTACTGGCGCGCCGGGTTTCCAAAATTCCCGTGCCTCCCCACCGCGCGTGTTTCTTCTGCTTCGGCATGCTTTCGTTCAGAGTCCCGCCGCGGCGCCAGCCGCCTCGCCGCCGGAGCGGGTCGTCAGGGCGGCCAATACGCTGATGTTGATGGTCGCTGGGAGCAAGCGAACGGAACCGTCGGCGAAGACGGCGTTGGCCGCGGCTGGATGAAAGGCATAAAACTCAGTGGCGTTGGTACAGTTGACGGCGCAGGGGCCGCCGCGGGCGATGCTGCCGTCCGTGGACGAGCCGCTTACCGCAAACGGCCCGTGGCTGTCGGCCCAGCCGCCCCCCCAGATGTAAGCGTCCGGCACGGGGCGGCCGGCGTTCCAGAGTTGCGGCCGGCCGGCGTCTTCCCCGAGCAGGATCGTCGTGGACGTTCCGTCGAGAATATCGGCGATCCTTGTCCTGGCGTTGCGGACTAAAACGCCGCGCAAATCGGGCGTCGGCCCAATCAGCCCCACCTGGATGAGGATGCTGGACACGCCGGTCGTCGCGTTGTAGTCACCACACGCGGGCTGAGACGGCACAAACGTGTCAAACCGGCTCCCGCCCGGGGCCGACGGACACTGGAAGATTTTGAGCGGCGTCGCCACGGCCGGCTGGTTAGCCGCGTCGAACCAGGCGAGATTGAACAGGTAGCTGTCCGACAGCGGCTGCTGCTCGACATAGGGCAGCACCGATGGCACCCAGGCCTGCTGCTCCGGCATGCCCCGGAGCGCGGCGGCGGGGAAAGAGTTGTTCGCGTCGTGATAAAGATGCAGGGCGATGCCGAGCTGCTTGAGATTATTCGAACAGCTCAGGCGATTGGCAGCCTCGCGTATCTTCTGCACGGCCGGCAAGAGCAAGCCGATCAGGATGCCAATAATGGCGATAACAACTAACAGCTCGATCAAAGTGAAACCGGCGCGCGGCTGAGCATGACGAGGGTTCACGGCTTTTCTCCTTTCTTGAGGACCAGAGGTTCCAGGGCGTTGTCACCGGGTTGAACGATGATGCGCAGATCCGAAGTTTCGGGGCGCTGGTAGCGTGCGGGCAACTCGACAGGCGGGGCCCATCCCCCGCCGGGCGGTGCACCAGGGCCGCGCTTCCCCGCTCGTTGCGGCATGCGAGGACCTCCCTTGCCCGCGCCGGGGGGCCGGAACCCCGGACCGCGTTTCATGGCGAGCCCCGCGGGGAAACCCCGGCCTTGCTTCCCACCCGCTGGCGGCCGCCGACCCGGCCCTCCAGGCCCGGGTCCGAGCCATCCAACAACCGTCACGGCATATTCCCCAGCCGGGGCGCCGTCGCCAGCGGCATACGTGAAGACCTCAAAGGCGCCATCCCGATCCACGAAGGCGCGCGGCTTGATCGCGTTGGGGGCGGAGTTACCCAGCGGATGGAGAACGAGCGTCGCGGCGCGGGCCGGCTGCCCTTCGAAAAGAATCTTGCCGCGGACCGGATACAGCCTTGGACCGGACTTGGAGCAGCCGGCACAGACGACGGCGAGAAGCGCTAAAAGCCAGCCTGCGAACCGGCGTCGCAACGAGGTCGTGAAGGAACAGCTCATGGGTAGACCACCTTTCCTCCCAAGGAGGTTGGAGTGTGGAAGCGCGGTGTGGAAGGTCAAGATACACCAGGTGGGTCTTAAGAGACGGTGAGACGGAAGTTAGAACGTTCTCACACTTTGTCTATTAGGAACAATGGATTGATTTCATCACCGCAGCCACCTCTTCGCCTACATGCTGCCGATGATCCTTGCACGTGCACGACCCATCCCGCTTGCCGTTTCGTTTTCGACCGGGCACAGCTTGCCAGGAAACCGGGAAACCAGAGGCCGGGTCGCGCCAGGGATTGCTCCCTGGTGCTCGATTGGTGACGGTGTGGTCAGAAGTTGTACTGGAACAGCCCGTTGAGCCGGTTGGCTTTGCCGCGCTCGCCGTCCACATTCTTGTTGAATTCTCTGATGTGCGACTTTTTGCCGCAAGCCTCGATCAGGCGAAGAACTCCACCTTCGCCGTTTCGAGGTCGTACATGGCCCCGGCGACCTTGATGGCCCGTTTAGATTGGAGGTCGCCAAGTATGGGACTCTTCTCCAGGATCTGGGCCATGGTTAACTCCACGTTCTTTCGCGCCACAGCGTCCACGAACATGGGGTTCTTGGAGGAGCGTTCGCCGTCGAATTTGGTTGCATTCACGGCCGGGCGGATCTTGGCGAGCAGGGCCGTGAGGTTGCCCAGCTCCACGTTGTCGATGGCGCCCTTGATGGCGCCGCAGGCGGTGTGACCCAGCACGAGCACGACCTTGGCGCCTGCCACTTTGCAGGCGAATTCCATGCTACCCAGAATATCCTCGTTGACGATGTTCCCGGCGACGCGGCAGTTGAAGGCGTTGCCGAGGCCGAGGTCCATGATCACCTCGGCAGGCGCCCGTGAGTCAATGCAGCTAAGCATCACCGTTGCGGGATACTGCCCCTTGGCCGAGGTTCTCTGTTCCGCAAGGAAGTCGCGCTTCGGCTCCTCGCCTTTGCTAAAGCTCACGTTGCCGCGCTTCATTTCCGCGAGGATCTCCTCGGGCGTCATTCTGTCGCGCTGTTCCCTGGTCAGCGCATCCGCGTGGGCGACGCTGCTGCCCAGCAAGCCTACGGCAGCCGCCGCAGGCACCTTGAGGAAACTGCGGCGGTTGACCGCACCGCCTGCCACCGGATTCCTGGATATGTGCCACATCGTGATTCGCACCTTTCCGAGAAGAGTGAGGGATTCGTGGGATCGTGATGCCTCCGCGATAGCAGCTTAACCATTTCTAGAGATTTCGCTAACAGGCACGGGATCGACAACTTCACCCATACGCCGACCTTCCTGGCACAGTGACTTAACTCCTGTGTTGTAAGGTTTCGCGTCCGCCTCGGCATCCCAAAAAATGATACGAAATCCATCGCCGCTGCTTAACAGAGTGAGACGCGAAGATGCCGCGAGTGTGTCCGGGACGGTGAAAGACAAGTTCGCTTTTCAGTCAGAAAGCGAAAATGGGCCGGGTTGCATCGCCCCATTGCAACCCAGCCCAGGTCTTCCTCGTCCTTGAGAATGTCTGCTCATCCTTGAGCAGATTACCTCTTACCCAGAGATCAGGTTAAAGTCAACGGCCGGCATCGCGAATTTGGGATTCATGCCTTTCCATTACTGCCCTGCTGCCTGGACTTTTCCGTCGCGGAACGAGATCTGTACCCGTCCGTCGCTGCAGGCGTAGCTCCAGAGCTCAAGCGTGGCAAAGCCCTCGCCGGCGCTACTGGCATTCAAACACGTGGCGCGAATCAGCGAAAGCGAGCGTGCTGGAGCGAAATCGTAACCGCCCCGCGTTACGAGCGCGGCCGCACCGCTTTGAAATGTTTCCAAAAGGCCACAATTACCTGACTGCCGGACCGATTGCCTGCCACGCCCAGCGAGGGAAAAGCCTAAATCATGATTCCCTTAACTACCCGACCTCCCCTCATGACGTCCCGGCCCACGCTACTGTCCTTTCGGCGTAGGCAAATTCTAAGGCATTGCCAAGCGGGCCTGGCACAGGACGGCCTTTCATTTCGATTGCCAGTATTCTATCATGGCTCGCTCTGCCATCACCGCTGGCCGATTTCGGCACCGTGGTCGACCACCGCAAGCGGGCTGCGGCCGGGCCGGCCGACGCCGGGCTGGAGGCCCTCCTGGCGGAAACTTAGAACAGGGGACGCAGACCGAATGGCACTGAGGCGAGGCTGATTGACGCTCC
Organism: Gemmataceae bacterium; assembly: GCA_035939715.1. Classification (GTDB taxonomy): domain Bacteria; phylum Planctomycetota; class Planctomycetia; order Gemmatales; family Gemmataceae; genus DASZFN01. Next base: position 7,346 of record DASZFN010000973.1, read on the forward strand.
GGCTAATGGCTATGTTCCGACCGGAGCTATGGCGCTCATTGCACACATAGCAACTCTGCTGTTCATGGGAGGTTGGATTGACTCGCAACGGGACCAACAGGTTGACAAACCTAGTTCGAAACTCGCTCACTCAATGGCGAAGGGCCCAACGGGTCGCCAGGAAGC
>DASZFN010000974.1:0-8702 GCA_035939715.1 Gemmataceae bacterium
AAAATGGCAACCGCAGAGGCAACGCAAGAAAAAACAGGGCTCGGCAATTATTTTGTTGCCAATTATCCACCGTTTTCCTTCTGGAAACCGGATTACCTGCCCGAAGCCCGCGCCGCTCTTCAGTCGAAACCGGAGTCAGGCACGCCGCTCGGCCTCTACTTGCACATTCCCTTCTGCCGCAAACGCTGCAAATTTTGCTATTTCCGCGTGTACACGGACAAGAACGCCCGTGACGTGGAAGTGTATCTCGATGCCCTGACCCGGGAGGTCGAGCTCTACAGCAAGATGCCGATCGTCGGCGGCCGGCCGTTCCACTATGTCTATTTCGGCGGCGGCACACCGTCCTACCTCAGTGCCTCGCAATTACGTGGGCTCGCCGAACGGCTACAGCGATTCATCACGTGGGACAAGGCCGCCGAAGTCACGTTTGAGTGCGAGCCGGGAACCCTCCAGCAGCACAAGCTCGAAACGCTCAAGGAAATCGGCATCACGCGCTTGAGCCTGGGCGTGGAAAACTTCGATTACAACATCCTCGAGTACAACGGCCGTGCCCATCACACGGAAGAGATCTACCGGGCCTACGGCTGGGCGCGTGATTTGAACTTTGACCAGATCAATATCGATCTCATCGCCGGCATGGTCGGCGAAAGCTGGGACAACTGGCGTGCGTGCGTTCGGAAGACGATCGAGCTGAGTCCTGACAGCGTCACGATTTACCAGATGGAGTTGCCCTTCAACACGGTCTTCTCCAAGGAATTGAAAATCGTTGGCCAAGACGAGCCGTCGCCATTTTCCGTGGCGGACTGGCCGACCAAGCGGGCCTGGGTGGATTATGCGTTCGACGAACTGGGCAAGGCCGGCTACGAAATATCCAGTGCCTACACGCTGGTGAAGGACCGCCGGAAATGCCAGTTCGTCTATCGCGACAGTCTCTGGCACGGAGCAGATATGTTCGGCACGGGCGTGGCCTCCTTCGGCCATGTCCACGGTGTCCACATGCAGAACGTGGACGGCTGGGAACAGTACGTCGAGATGCTCCATGCAGGCGAGCTGCCGCTCCATCGCGCGCTGCCCGTGAAGCCCCGTGAGCTTATGATCCGCGAGATGATCCTCCAGCTAAAAACCGGCCGTCTGGACGCCGGCTACTTCCAAGACAAGTTCGGATCGGCTATCCTGGAGGACTTCGCGGACGGCTTCGGCAAACTTCAGGAGGAAGGATACCTCGCTGTCTCGGACGACGGCGTGGAAGTCACGCGCAAGGGTTTGCTGCAAGTAGATCGGCTGCTGCCGGTGTTTTTCGATCCGCAGTATCGAGGAACGCGGTATACATAAGCCGGGATGCCCGATGGCCGATGAGTTGACCTTCCTGATGGGCAAGTTCCCGGCCAGACTGCCCGGCGATTTGCGCTACGCGCGCACCAACCATATGTGGTGCCGCCAAGTCGAAGGCAAGTTGCGTTTCGGCTTCAGCGCCTATGCCGTTCGCCTGATGCAAGACGTGTATTTCCTCGATTGGGTGGTGAGCGCCGGCGCTGCCGTCCAGCACTTGCAGCAGATCGGCCACATCGAGACATCGAAAGCCGTGGCCGATCTTTTCGCCCCGACTTCAGGGACCATCATGGCCTTCAACCAGGAGTTGCTCAAGGATCCATCCGCGATCAATGTCGACAACTACGGCGCGGGTTGGCTGTTCGACCTGGAAGGCGACGCCAGCGTGCTGGTGGACGTTGCCGATTACTTCGCCTTCCTGGAGGCCAACTGGGAAAAGACGCAACGGATGCTGAAGGGCCACATGTAAGAAAGGGCTTGCGAAATCACCATGAGCCGACACCGCCTTACCGTCGTCCTGTCCCAGGCCCAGGGCAAACATCCCGCCAAGCGGGCGCTCGAAGAGTCCCTGGTCGCGGCCCTGATCATGGAGCCGGGGCTGGACGTTTCCGTTGTGCCCTACCTTTACGATCTCGACGCGGAGCACACCGGCCGTTTGTTTCTGGAATCAATTCAAGGCGACATGGTCGTGCTGAGCTGGCTCTTCCCGCGGGCGGCGTTCTGGCTCCTCGACCGGGACGGTATCAAGGGCCATCTCGGCGAAACGCAGCTCAAACCGCCGGCCGCCGATGAAGACGAAGAAGATGCGGAGGAAGGTGAGCCGGAAGCCCCAAAAGGAATCGGCGCGGTTGCAGTGCCCGATCGTTATATTTATTGCCTGGATCTCCGCGACTTCAACGATCATGAGCCGTATGTCGAGGAGATTCGCCGTATCGCCCAGGAATGCCGCCAGCGCCAGGAAGCCCGGCAGGCAGCCCAAGCGCAGGCCAAGCCGGCGCTGGTGGAGCTTGGTCTTCCGGCAATGGCCGAGAAAAACGCAACCTTATCGCAAGAGACACGCTTTGCTCCCGAGCAGATTCTGAAGCCGCCGGATCGCCGCTGGTACCCGGTCATCGACTACAGTCGCTGCACCAATTGCATGGAGTGCATCGATTTTTGCCTGTTCGGCGTCTACGGCGTGGACAGCCTCGAGCGCATCACCGTGGAAAACCAGGACAATTGCAAACGCGGCTGTCCTGCCTGCAGCCGGGTCTGTCCCGAGCATGCGATCATGTTCCCCGATTACAAGACTCCCGCCATCGCCGGCGCCCCGGTCGGCAACATTAGCGGCCTCAAGATCGATCTGACCAAACTCTTCGGCGGCGGCGACGCCATCTCCATTGCCGCGCAGGAGCGCGACCGCGAACTGGTTCGCGACGGTCGCGAGGCAGTTGGCTTAACGGTGGGAATCCCCAAGCGGCAGGCGGGTAAGCATGAAGAACCAAAGGATGACCTCGACAATCTGATGGACGCCTTAGACGCCATGGATATTTAGCAGTCGCATGTTTTATGCAGGATTGTGCCAATTTTGATCAGCTAACGCGAGCCCATCAAATAGCGGTTACTGCTCTTCTCGCCGAACGAAACTCTGCCGGATTCTGGACTGGAGAGCTTTCCACTTCCGCATTATCAACCGCAACGGCGGTCAGCGCTCTCGCACTGGTCCAGAAAAACTCGGACCCGCATGGTCGATACGACCATCTCATTACTCAGGGCCTCGCCTGGCTGGCAACTCATCAAAATCTGGACGGCGGTTGGGGCGATACGATCAAAAGCATTAGCAACATCTCCACGAGCATGCTCTGCCGGGCGGCGTTCCACATCGCGGGTGCAGCCGAACAGAACAAAGACTATCTGGGCAAAGTCGAGGGTTATCTTCAGGAACATTGTGGCAAGACTCCTGAGGATCAAGCCGAGGCTGTCCGCGCCCGCTATGGGAAGGACCGCACTTTCGCGGTGCCGATTCTTACGACTTGTGCGCTGGCCGGCCTGGTGTCGTGGAAGGAAGTAAAGCCGTTGCCGTTTGAATTGGCTTGCTTCCCTCAATCGTGGTTTCGCTTCCTGCGAATTCCAGTCGTCAGCTATGCTCTCCCAGCACTCATTGCCATTGGTCAGGCGGTTTATCATCATCGACCACCTATCAACCCGGTCACGCGCATGATTCGCCGGCTTTCGATCAGCAAAAGCCTGCGCGTACTGGAGGCAATTCAGCCATCCAGCGGCGGATTTCTGGAAGCAACGCCTCTAACCAGCTTTGTGACTCTCAGCCTGGCCAGCATCGGCCTCGCACAGCACGCCGTGGCACGGCGAGCCGTTGACTTTCTTACGAAGTCCGTGAGAAAAGATGGCAGCTGGCCCATCGACTCTAACCTGGCGACCTGGGTGACCACGCTGTCAATCAATGCGCTGGCTTCTGCCGGGGAGCTTGATGCGCTCGACAAGAAGGAATCGGTATTGGAGTGGCTTCTGATGCAACAGTACTCGGAGCGCCATCCCTATACCGGAGCCGAGCCAGGTGCTTGGGCCTGGACCGATTTGCCAGGCGGCGTGCCGGACGCAGATGATACTCCTGGTTCGCTTCTCGCACTCGATCACTTAGGGCTAGACGCCGCTCCGGAAAGCCTCTTTGTTCCTGGAGTCAGCGGGCTCCGCTGGCTATGCGAATTGCAGAACCGAGATGGCGGCATGCCGACTTTCTGCCGCGGATGGGGATACCTGCCGTTCGACCGAAGCGGTGCGGACTTGACCGCACACGCAATCCGGGCGTTTGCTGCCTGGTCGAAGCGGTTCTACGGCTTTGTCCCTACCGAAGAAGGAATAATGTATAGACCTCCTACACTTGGGAATCCCGAAGCTGACTCGATGTTTTGGCCCTTGCACTTGGCGATCCCGAGGGGCCTGAAATATCTGGACGGCCACCAGCGCCCCGATGGCTCCTGGCTCCCTCTCTGGTTCGGCAACCAATATGCCGCCAATGATGAGAACCCGACCTACGGCACGGCCCGTGTCCTAGCCGCGTATCGCGACCTCGATAAGATGAACACGGAGCCCGCACGCCGCGGCATTGCCTGGCTGCTGTCGGCGCAGAATAAGGACGCCGGCTGGGGCGGTGCGGCGGGCGTGCCGTCGAGCATGGAAGAAACGGCCCTGGCAGTCGAAGTGCTGCTGGATGCGGGGGTTGCGGCGGAGTCCGCCGTTAATAAGGGGTTAGCCTGGCTTGTCGAGCAAGTGGAAGCCGGCGGCCTGCACAACCCGACGCCCATAGGTTTTTACTTTGCAAAGCTCTGGTATTTTGAGAAACTGTACCCGATTATTTTCACCGTGGCGGCCCTCGGACGTGCCCTGAGAAAACTCTCCCACCGCTGCGAACCTGCCCGACCGACCGACAGCCCCTGAGGACGCGATTGTGGCAACCGCTGCTGAACCCCAAGCCGAGAAACGCGCCAGCACTGCTCCATTCAAAGTCGTCCCCGAAACCCGCGAACTCCGCGACCGCGTCCGCGCGGAAGCCGCGCGCTTCGGCAAGACCTTCGACCGCGCTAAGCCGTTCACCAAACAGAGCTTGCGCAGCCTGGGCGAAGAAATGCTCAAGGGCATGGGCTTGGGCGAGCAGTACCTCGGCTTCACGATGGTCTGTCTCACCAACGAGTTCTGGCGCGAACAGGTTCAAGCCATCGACTTCAAGCGCCGGCTCTTACTCATGCCGCACTGCCTGAAGCACGCGGAAGGGTGCCCGGCCGATTACGATGAATTTGGCCTCGATTGCCGCAAGTGCGGCGCCTGCTCGATTGCCGACTTCAAGACCAAGGCCGAAGACCTTGGCTATAAAGTGCTTGTCTCCGAAGGCACGCCGATTGTTCTGAAGATCATCGTCAGCGGGCATGTGGATGCGATTGTCGGCGTGGCCTGCCTGAACGTCCTCGAGAAAGCTCTGGACAAGATCTTGATAGCCGGCGTTCCATGCGTCGCGGTGCCGCTCTTGTCCAGCAACTGCCGCAGCACGTCGGTCGACGACGACTGGGTCAGCGAACTTATTGACTTGCGCACAGAACCGCCAACAACGAAGACTAAATCTTACGTGCACCTGATGCGGGCCGCTCACCAGCTATGCGAAGAGCCGGAACTGAGCCGGCTGGCGCCGAGAACCAGAGTGAAGGCAATTGCCGGCGCCGCGGTCACCGCTGCGCCACAGAAGAACGGCAAGGCCGCCGCCGATCCGCTCGGACTGCATGAGCACATCGCCTATGACTGGCTCGCCCAGGGCGGCAAACGTTCGCGACCGATGATCACGCTGGCGGCTTATGATGCCCTCAAGGGTGCTCCGGGAACTCTGAGTGAAGATAAGGTCGCCCTTCCCGACTCGGTCCGCCGCACTGCTCTGGCCATCGAGACCTTCCATAAGGCCTCGCTCGTTCACGATGATATCGAAGACGATGACACCTTCCGTTATGGGCGAGCGACCTTGCACCGGCAGTACGGCGTGAGCACCGCGATCAACGTGGGCGATTACCTGATCGGCCTCGGCTATCGCCTGGTGAGCCGGGAACGCAAGGAGCTAGGCGGTGATTGCGCGGCCGATATTCTTGACTGCCTGGCCAATGCCCATTTGAAGCTTTCAGAAGGCCAGGGGGCCGAGCTGCTCTGGCGCGACGCGAAAGAGAAATCGCTGACCGCGCTCGACGCCCTCAAGATCTACGCGCTGAAGACCGCGCCCGCATTTGAAGCCGCGCTCTACGCAGGGGTCCGTTTAGCGGGTCCGGTCGAAAAACACGAGAAGATGATTACCGATTTCAGCCGCCACCTCGGCGTCGCCTTCCAGATCCTCAATGACCTCAAGGACTGGGATGGCGACACCGACAACAAGCTGGTCGCCGGCCAGGACGTCCTCTCGGCCCGGCCGACGCTTTTGCTCGCTCTGGCACTGGAAGGCTCCGGTCCTGCCGAGCGGGAGGAATTGCTGTCTCTTATCGATCAATGTCAGAGCGAGGCCGCTCGGCTCGGCAAGCCGGGCCACACTCCCGAGGACATTCACGCTGAATCCGGCAAAATTATCGACCGCGTCCGCCGTATCTTCCTGCAAGCAGATGTCTTCGACAAGGCGGACAAGCTGGTCGAGAAATATCGCGCCCGCGCCGAAGCCATCGCCGATGAGGTCGAACCCACGGAACTGAGAGAGTTGCTTTACTTCATGGTCGATACGATCCTCGACCGCCAACCCCCGCCACCAGTCGAGCAGGAGGCTCCGCCGCTGGTGCAGCTGTCGATATGAACATCCCTGCCGATTACGCCGGACCCAGCTTACCAGAATTGACCTCCCTGTTTCCGCCCGCCGGCGAACTGCCCGAGTATGAGTTCGTCCCCGCGGATGAAGTGCCGCCGCCGTACCACTGCCTGCTGGTTCATCAACATCACATGACGGTTACGGTGGAGGCGCATCACGGCGATCTGGTGGACGTCCGCGTCCTCGCTGTGCACCAAGACAAAGATTCTTACGCGCGCAAGATCCTCCTGGCGCTGCACAACAGCGGCCGCGTAGTGCAATTTGGCATTATGCGGGTACAGCTTCACCTCTGCAGCGAAGCGGTTCGCAAGGAGATCGTCGCTGCAAAGACGCCGCTAGGGCGGATTCTGATTCAGCACAACGTTTTGCGCCGCATCGAGCCGACGGCGTACCTGCGCGTCATTCCGGGAACAGCCATGATGGGCTGGTTCGGGCTGAACCAGCCGAAGCCAACCTACGGCCGGCTGGCATATATTCACTGCGACGGACAACCGGCCATCGAATTGCTGGAGATCGTTGCGCCGGAGTAATTCCGGCCATGCGGGCCTTGTGCATGAGAATGCAGAGTCTTAGCTTTGTGGCTTTTTGTCTTGCGCTTCTCGCAGGATGTGTGGAAGGACAAAAGCCAACGCCGCTCAAACGGTTCGACACAGAGGCTCACCCGGAGGTACAAAAGAAGGATAGGGAAGTGCCGCCGGACAAAGCGAAAGTCGGCGCACATGCATAACGACAAGAAATAGTTCGTGGACCGCAACCCGCATAGCTCATCGGTCTTGTTCCCACGGAGGTCCTCGTGTCGGCAATTTCTGAGACGCCACCCCCCCCGCAACGCCTCGGCTTGATGCAATGGCTCATCGTCATTGTGGCCACGATTGGTTTTGCATTTGATACGTACGCACTTCTGACTACGCCGCTCATCGCCCGCCCGGCGCTGGCGCAATTGTTGCCCGCCGACCCGGCCACGAAAGAAGGCGCCGAAGCGATCGCTCAATGGACAGGCTACATCTTCTATGCCAGCGCCGTGTCGGGCGGAATTTTCGGGTTGCTGGGCGGTTATCTCACCGACCGCTTTGGACGGCGAGCAGTCTTGGTCTGGAGCATTCTGCTCTACGCTTTTTCATCCCTGGCGTGTGCCTACGCGACGTCTCCCATGATGCTGCTGGTCTTGCGCTGCACCACCTTCATCGGTGTGTGCGTCGAGTTCGTGGCAGCAGTGGCGTGGCTGGCAGAACTCTTTCCCAATCCGCAGCAACGGGAGAGGGTTCTTGGCTTCACGCAAGCTTTTTCCTCTATCGGCGGTCTGATGGTGACGGGGACCTACTGGTTGGCCGAGACTTATGCGCCCGTATGGAACGAGCATCTTGGCCATCTGCTCCCCGGCGTGGAGAGCAACAATGCCTGGCGCTGGACCCTCATTTCCGGGTTGATCCCGGCGTTGCCGGTCATGCTGATCCGGCCATTCCTGCCCGAGTCGCCGGCCTGGAAGGAGAAGAAGGAACGCGGCACTTTGAAGCGGCCGAGTTTTGGCGAGCTTTTCCGGCCCGCATTCCGCAGGACGACGCTGGTAACGACCGCAATGTTTGCCTGCAGCTTTGGAGCGGCCTTCGGGGCGATTCAGTTGACTCCACAAATGGTGCCCGGCCTGGTGCCGGAGGCGAAGGATATCCCCGCCCTGCGCAAAGAACTCGCCTCGCTCTCAGCCGATAGCGCGGAGGCGAAGAAGGTCCGCCGCGAGATCATTTCTCGGTCGCAGACTGTAGGGCAAGTCGCGGGCAGCGTGCAGTTCTGTCAGGAACTTGGTGGGCTGGTGGGCCGCTTTGCCTTGGCCTGGCTAGCTCTGTGGATTGTCAGTCGCCGTAAGCTCATCCGTGTTTTCCAAGTTCCTGGGCTTTTGCTCATTCCTTTGGTGTACCTGTTTCCCGCCACGGGCAAATTGCCTTCCGGAAACCTGGAGGTGCTCAAGGTGGGGCTTTTTGTGGCAGGCTTCTTCACCGTGTCGCAGTTCAGTTTCTGGGGAAACTACCTGCCGCGCATGTATCCCACCTACCTGCGC
>DASZFN010000975.1:0-12293 GCA_035939715.1 Gemmataceae bacterium
TCAGAAAATCCAGGACGAAGACGAGCAAGCCGAAGCGCTTTCCCAGCACGCGGCCGACGTTGGTTGCGCCGATATTGCCGCTTCCTTGCTTGAGAATGTCCACGCCCCGCCAACGGGCGATGAGGTAACCGAACGGAACGGCGCCGATCAGGTAGGCAATCAGGCAGATCAGCATTAGCTGCATACGAAGCGACCTATCGCCTTGACTATCCTGGCGAGGCATGGAACGCTACAGGGCGATTGCGTCTCTCTGGACTTGATGATACTGCCTGGCTCGTCCAGCCGCGACCCGCCCCATGTGTCGCCGCGCCTTCCGTTGCGCGCGCTGCGGGCTAGGGATTTGGGGACATATCTCTTAGCGATAGATTGTTACGCGGCCTGTTTGCGTGCGGCAGCCTGGCGGAAAACGCGCATGAGTTCTTGAAAATGGTCCTCGAACGTCCATGCCAAAGCCGTCTGGCGAGCCGCTCGGGCGCAGGCGGACCTGTGGCCGGAATCGAAGAACTGCGCCATGCAATCCGCAAGTTGCTGGTGATCGTGCGGGTCATAGACGACGTAGCCGTCGCTCGGCGGGCTCAGCAATTCGGCGGCGCCGTTGTAGCGCGAGGTGATCACCGGCAAGCCGCACGCCAGGGCCTCGAGCACGACCAGCGAACAAGGATCATAGAAGGTCGGGTGGACCAGGAAATCCGCGGCAAAATAGCAGTTGTGCATGTCACGGCGCGGGCCAAGGAACAGCACCCGATCGGCAATCCCCAGGCGGCGAGCAAGCTGTTCGTAGCTGCCGGTGCGCGAGTTACCTGCCACCAGGAGGCGGAAGGCGCGCTCCTTCGGTAACAGGCGCACGGTGCGCAGGAGCGGCTCGAGGCCCTTCAGACGATAATTCATGGCGACGAACAGGGCCGCGGTATCCTCTGGTTTGAGATCCCAGGCTTGCCGCCATTCCAACCGCCGGCGCGGCCGGTCTGGACTCGCGAAGCGTTCCGGGTCGATGGCGCTTCGTACGACGTGCAGTTGTTCCCGGGGGATGCCGTAATGGCGCTCGAAGTGCCTCACGACCATGTTGCTGTTGACCACGATCAAGGGCCGGGGTCGGCTGAGGTACTGGCGCCGCTCCAGCGCGGAGTACGACCAATGGGCCAGGTCCAGGCACTTGCCAAGGTGGGCAAGCGCACGCAAGGCGCGGCTGCGAAACTTGCGTAAGTTATGCTCGGCGGTCGCCGCATGCAAGCCCCCCTGGGGATAGAGCACGTCCTGTCCCCAGGTCTTGTCAAAGCCCATGGAGACCAGATCGGGCCGCGCGCGCAGCAACGCCGCGCAGGCGTGTGCAAAGCGCCAGGGGCGCAAGAAACGCGGACCGCGCTGGAGCGCCAGCGGATGATAGTTAATCTCGCTGGGCAAGCTGGCTGCGTCCCAACGGCAGGCGAGCAGGTGGATCTCGTGGCCATCTCCCACCAGCCTGCGCGCGAGGTCGGCTATGTAAGTCTCGCAGCCGCCGCGCGCCGGTAGCACATTTTCGTAACAAAGGGCTATTTTCATTTGCTTGGCAAAAGATCCGTTGAAAAATCCGTCCCCTTATCCGGACAAGTACCTGGCCTTCTGGCCTTGCTTCTTTTCAGATTGTGCCGGCGATAACGCCAGGCCTTGTAGCAGATGAAGCGCCGCAGCAACTTCACGGACCAGCCATGCCGGCGGTCGCCCCAGTATGCGCGCCAGAAACGCAACCGGTCGCGGGCATCGATGCCCGCGACCTCTGAGGAATAGAGCAACTGGGCCAGGTCCTTGATCTGCCAGACAAGCCCCAGGTAGGGATGCCGTTTGAGCCGATGCAGATCGATCAGATGCACCCGGCCGCTCCAGTCCGGCACGCCGAGCGTCAAATCCTCCGGAATGAACAGGTGGCAGAGATAGAGGTCCTTGTGGAAGCGCCTGTGCTCGTGCAAGATGCGCGCCAGATACGCCAGTTCGATCGCGAGGCCGCGTTTCCATTTGCGGAAGGCTGTCTCATCGAGTCGCGCGGCGACGCGAGGCACCGCCTCATGCAGGGGCACCATGCCGCTCAGTTCCTCCACGGCAAGAAAGCTCTGCAGCCGGCCCCACGGTCCGATATATTCCGCCGCAGCCACGGCACGGGGAACGGGGACGCCTCGGGAACGCGCCCATTCCAGATGCCGCCATTCCTGCAAGGCCGGGGACCAGCCTCGATTGGGCCACACGGCCGCCAGCCAACCGCGCCACCACGGGAGCAAGTAATGCCTTTTCAGATATACCGACATGCGCTGGCCGTTGGCCCACAGAACCCATCTCCCGGTGGACCGTCCTTGCTTGGCGTGAAAGCGGTCAGTTACGGTCACGGCCATGATACGATCCGCCCAGTCCGCGCTGACGAAGTCGGTCCAGTCCGGCCGCTGACACACCCGCCGTGCCCCCAGCGCCAGCCGTTGCCAGAGCGTTTCCCTCATGCCGCGGCGCTCCTCCCGGTCAAGGGAAGGCTGGTCGCTGCCGTGGCGGATAGGCCCAGCGAGGTGTCCCGCGGGCCAGACACTCGGAGAAATGACCGAGCCAGGCGCCTGATCTCTGGGTTCAGGCGCCGGCAAGCAAAATAGGTATGGAGGAAGCGGAGCACGTCTGTTCGGCTGGTAAAGACCTCGCGAAGTTGGAACTGAATGGTCCGCAAGTCTTTGCTGACCATCCTCTTGCTGGTCCGACGCCGGACGATGAGTCCTCTAACGGTCTGCAGGACGACTGCAAGCTCTTCACTTTCAGTGGGCCGGGCATCTGTGCAAATCTGAATAGCCTCTCCATTGGCTGCGCTGCCGAGGTAGCAGCGGGCCTGGTGGAGCCGCTGCAAGAGTTGAGCCGTCTGGCGGATCACCTGGCGGCGCGGCATAATGCCTGCCCGTTGGAGACTTGCGTGCACGGCACACCAGCGTTTCAGACTGACGGTTGGAGCAACCTCGGTCAGCAAGAAGGATTCAATACCCCCTAGCCAGTGCCGGCGCTGTCCGAACGCCAGCAGCTCAGGAGTCTGTATTCCGGCGCGCTGCAGCCGAAAGATGGTTGCTGCCTGCCTTAGCTCAGGAGAAGCGAACCGGCGGCCGCAAAGATAATTCCACATTGCGCGCAGAAAACGGCTGCTCCGTCGCCGGACCAGGGTTGCTCCGCAAAGCGGGCCCACAGAAAAATTTTGCCGCAATTCAAACTGACGCGGTCGCTCAGGCAGTCCCGTGAGCTTCAGTTCGTCGGGCAAGTTGTCTTTTAGCCGCGCTTGCAAGGCCGGTGTGACGCATAGCCTTTCGCCATCGACCCAGATCAACTGCTGCACAAGGTCGGAGCGCGGTCCCTGGAGTATTTCTTGAATCCGCCTGTGGCAGGCCAGTCGCGCTGATTGGCGGAAGACCTGGTAAGCCGAGTGCAGGGGGTTCGTAGAGCGCGCTCCGCCGTGAGCCCGACAGATGCGTAAATAGGCGCGCAGACAGGCGATGCGATCCGGAGTTGGAAACAGCTCGTCTGTCAGGGTTGCTTCCAGGGCAGCCAGATCTCGCCAGCGTTGCCGCCACGGAACGCTACGGCGGCGCCGGCAGCGCTGCAAATCCAAGAAATATATGGCAGCGCCGTCATGGCTGACGAGGATATGCTTGGAATACAGATCGGGGTGATCGAATCCGGCCTCGTGCAACTGTGCCAGGGCGCCTCCGAGCCGCAAAGCGAAACGCCGCCGCGCTCTGGGATGTGCCTGCAGACGGTCGCGCAGATGGACGCGCAAGTCGGAAACGTCGGCCAGTTCGCGCAACAGCACAAACGCCCTGCCCTGATCATCTTCGCCGACGGCTATCCATTCCGGACAACCAATACCGGCGCTGGCGAATGCTTGCAGCGCCGCGCATTCCCGCCGGGATTTGGAAACCCAACCAAAACCTGCGAGCGCGTTCAGCACACGGTCCTTCAGGCGAATGCAGTGCTCGCGTTTCAGAAGGGCAGGCAGCGTGACCCCCTCGTCTTCAAGAGTAAGCCTGGAGACATTGCGATCGGGATGGCCGCTGATGATCACTGCCGACAGCGCGAGGAAATCCTCCGGAGCGCGCAGCCCCAAGCGCCGGAGCAACGGCTGGTAGCGCGGGTTGATCTCCAGATAAGCCATCGCCGTGCCTTCGGATAAGGGTCCGGTCCTGCTTTGTCGAAACCGCTCTTCAACAGCTAGCCTGCGGCGGGCAAAGGCCGCTCGCTCTTCAGTAACTTCGAAACAGCCTCAAAGACTTCCCCCGGCATCAGCAAGCGCATGCAGCGGTGGTCCAGCGGACAGACCCGCCGCTGGCAGGGGCCGCAGTCTACTTTCTTCTGCAGATGAATCGCCAGGGGATGATACGTCTCCGTCCAGGCAATGTGGGTTGGGCCAAATAGGGTGACGACGGGGCGCGCAAACGCCGCCGCGAAATGCCGCGGGCCGCTGTCCGTGGTCACGAGCAGGCTCGAGCGCCGAACACAAGCCTTGGTCAAGCCGAGCGACAGAGCATGGTCTGCGAGGGAGTGCACGCGATGGTGTCCGGCTGCGACGGCGATCTTTCTGGCCAGGTCCCGTTCCTCGGGGCCGCACAGGACGAGTACGCCCTGGTCCCAGTCTTGGACCAACCATCGGGCAAGCCGGGCGAAATACTCGACAGGCCAGTGCTTTGCTGAACCAAAGGCCGCCCCCGGGTTCAGACAGATGACCTTGGTTTGCCTGGTAAAGCCGGCTTGCTGCCAGACGAGATCGGCGGCGCGTTCATCGACTGGAGTGGTGCTGAGTTCCATGCGGTAGCTCGGTTTGGGGCAGCCCGCATGCTCGGCCAACCGGTTGTAGGCGTCAATGATGGGACTCGGCAGCAATTTGCCGCGGCTGTCGCGAACCGGCGGCAGTGCTAAGGTCAACAAGAACGAACGCCCGTATCTCCGGTAACCGATGCGGCTCTTGCAACCCGCCAGCCAAGCGATCAAGGCCGTTCGAAAAGAATTGGAGAAGAGAATAGCCAGAGTGATTCGTTCTCGACGAAGTGCCCTGGTCACGGCCGGCCAACGGCTTTGCCAGGGACCACGATTGTCCAGGAACACGAGACGATCCATCCACGGCGTGTTTTCCAGGACGCCGGCAATATAGGGTCTGAGCACGCCGATAAAGTGCGCGGCGGGGAAATGCTCGCGCAAGGAACGCACGGCAGGGGTCGCCATAACGGCGTCGCCGATCCAGTTAGGCCAGAAAACGGCAATCTTCATGGAAGCGGCTCGCTCCAGCCTTCAAGCAGCCTTATCTTTGTCCGCGAGGCGATAGCTGTGGGCGGCCAGGCGCTGGGCAACGGCGGCGTGCAAGAGGGGCAACAGGATCTCATGGTGGCCGATCAGCTCGATGCCTTGCGCCGCCGGCCGATCGAGCACATTGACTCGGCTGCGATACTGCGCTTGCTTGTCCACATTGACCGTCACCAGGCCCTCCAGGGAGTAGCGATAATTTCGGACAACGCTGACGGCCTTCAGGAATACCTCGGGCAAGACGACGGCGCTGCCGAGATTCATCCATACGCCCTGCTGCATCGTCGCCACAATGCTACACAGCTTGCGGAAGTCGATCATCGAGGCCGCGCCCAAAGCCGCGCCCGAGACATGGGGGTGCATGTGCACGATGTCCGTGCCCAGGGCCACATGGATGGTGCAGGGGATACCGGCGCGGTACGCGGCCAGGACCAGGCTGCAGTCGGCATGTTCGCAGACTGTCTCATGAAGGTGCTGACCGAGGGCCTGGCCGAGGCCGGCGTCGTGTTCGGCGCCGAGACGCGCGGCGACGGCAAAGGCGTCGGCGGTTTCCCGTGCCATGCCGAACTGGCCATCCGAAAGCTGGGCGGCAACGTCTTCGCTGGTTTTGCCGATGAGCGCCAGCTCAAAATCGTGGATCGCCGCGGCGCCGTTCATGACCACGGCGCTTATCAGCCCGCGCTTCACCCAGTCAATCAGGTAGGGGGCACATCCCGTTTTGATGACATGCCCGCCCAGCGCCGCCACGGTGGTCTTGCCGTCCTCATAGGCGCGGCACAGATGATCGCGGACACTCCTCAAATCGTTCGCGGCCAGCAGGTGCGGCAGCGAATCGAGCCAATCGCCGACCGAGGCGCCTGGCCCGACCGGGTAGCCGAGGTCCTCATAAAAAACCTTGGAAGGGCGCGATTTGAGCTCGTAAGTCTTCAGCCCTTGCAGATCGAACGGTTTGAAAATCTTCTTGGGCTTGTGCTGGCCATTGAGTGAAGGGGAAGCGTCCATGCTACCTCTTTTCTGGGTTATGGAATGGCGGTGGTCGCGGCGTGCGGGCTCCTTCCGGGATCAGGACTGAGCGCTCCCAAGAGCTTTCGATCCAACAGATCTTGTCCGGTCTCCAGGCGCATTTGTATGCGCAAAGCCCAGAGAGGCCGGCTGCCGAGCACGGACAGGCGGATCTTCACCAGGTCCTTCTGCGTGGTCACGATCAGACAGTCGCCGGGCTGCCGGCTGCTCCAGTCGCGCAAGCTGTCCACGTCAGCGCGGCTGTAGCGATGATGATCGGGAAAGATCCGGAAGTCACAGCAGGCCGCGCCCAGGCGCTGCAGGGTTTCCCGAAACGCTTCCGGATTGCCAATGCCGCAGAAGGCCGCGATCGGCCGGCTCTGCAAAATATCCAGCCCGCACGTCTGCTGCTCCGCGTTGCCTAGGTCGACGGCTTGATGCACACTTTCCGTCACGGGCCGATCCGGCGCCAGGCGGGCGATCACCTTCCGGAGCCGCGCACGCGCTGTTGCCTTCACCTGGTCGCAGCGGGTCAGGATGACAGCGCCGGCCCGGCGCAAACTCGAGCGCGGCTCCCGTAGCAAGCCGCGCGGGAAGAGATAGCCGTGGCCCCAGGGGTTGGTGGCGTCGATCAACACGATGTCCAGATCGCGATGTAGCCGCCGGTGCTGAAAGCCGTCGTCCAGCACCAGCACGTCGCTTTCCAGTTCCTCGACGGCGATCCTGGCGAGCGCGGCTCGATCCGGTCCTTGCAGGTGGGGCACGTCGGGCAAATTCTCCTCAAGGACCAATGCCTCATCATTCCGGCCCCGATCACTGGCATAGCCGCGGCTCAAAATCGCCACCTGCCATCCGTGCCGCCGATACAGACGCGACACGTACTCCACGCAGGGCGTCTTTCCAGTCCCTCCCAACGTCAAGTTGCCGATGCTGACGACCGGCACCGGCGCCCGATACCCTCGTTTCCAGCCGTGCTCGTAGAGCAGGTTCCGGCAGCGCACGGCCCAGCCGTACGGCACACTGGCCAGCCACAGCCCGGCCCGCTGCATTCCCGGCCAGGGACCACGCGTTCGGCCAGCCACCAAGGCACGATAAGATTCGATCGCGGCGTTAATGGCTCACCTCGCTGCGAGGCTCGGCAGTTATAGCCCGGCGCATGATTTTCTGTCAATCGGAGTAACTCACCGTTCAGGAAAGTTATAGTTCACCGGGATGGTCAACGTCTCGCGGATGGGGCTCATCACCTCCACCTGCACCGCGTCGGAGAGCGTGTGTCCGTGTACTAGGGCGCGGTTCACCTGAATTTTCACCGTCGCCATGCTGTTCGGCCCTTCCGCCCAGCGACAGATGATCGCCGGGTCGCCGGCGCTGAGGTTGGCAATCTTCACCGGCTGGCCCTCCGGGTCGCGAATCAGCACGATGCGCGCCGGCGCCGGCTGCCCCGCGGGGACAGTCAGATTGACTTCGCCGGGTAAGGCGCTCAGGTGCTTCTGTGAGCTCTTGATAATGGTAACAGGCACGCACAGGTCGGCATATTTCGGATCGTCGGTGTAGATATGCAGCACGTCCTGATGCCGGCCTTCGGGATACTCGTCGGGAACGTCCAGGGCGATCTTGAAAGCGGCATGGCCTTGCTTGTCGGGGCCCACGGCCGTGATTCGCGTCTTCAACTTGCCTGAGCCGGCCCGCGCATCGAGCAACTTGAGCGAACGGCCGCGCGTATCGCGAACGCTCACCTCATGGCCGGCAGCCTTGTCGGCAAGCAAAACCAGCGCCGCCGGCTCGACCTGCACTTCGCTTACCAAGCTCGCGCTGAGGCGCAGGCTTGTCTCCTGAACGCTCTCCCCCTCTCGGTAACGCAAGCGCACCGCCCAGGTGTTTGGCCCCGACGGCTGGCTGAGGGTGTTAATCTCCAGTTCCAGGATGCCTGTCTCGGCAGGCAGCAGCCGCATGCGGTCGAGCCGGGGCGACAGGCAGCCACAGCTAGCCTTTGCCTCCAAGATCTGGACCTCAGACTTGCCGCGGTTCACCAGAACAAAGCGTTGCAGGAGCCTTGTGCCTGTGAAGACGACCCCGGCATTCACGGCGGGTTTTTCACAATGGATCTCGCTGCGACCGTTCAATGGCACAATCAAAAGTAGTAGTACTGCACCCAAGGATGCCTGCCAAGCGCCTGGCATCCTATGGCATTCTTGCAAAAAACTCCGAAATCCTGCCAAGAAGCAGGCAAAAGGTATTGACATAAGCGACTCCTTGATTCGTACCGCCATTGAACGCGGCCGACTTTTTGGATTGCACTGCGCGCCGACACACACGCGGCCACGCCCGCGTACTGCCGAATTGTTCACTGCCGTTTGCTGGAAGCGGCCTTCTGGGAAAGTGTCGGGAACTATTACCCGTATCGGGAGCAGAACGCAAGCGCTCCACGGAGCCGGCTTACCTTGCTTGTCCCGTGTGTGCAGCTTACTTAGTCGTGCCGGCCGATGACGGCGTACGCCGCAGCCGCACGCGCAGAGTGCCGTTCGCCTTGATCGGGTGGCGCACGAACTGCCCGGCTCCTGGCTGCATGGTGAGCGCCGAGATTTCCGCGTCAAAGGAAAGCAATACGTCCGCCTCGCTGATCAGCCCACTGGTTAGATCAATGACGGCGGAGCCTTCCGCGCTGGCGCCGGACTTGGCGTCGTTGGGCCTGCCGCCGGGCACCTTGCCGCGAAGGGTTACGACGGCTTCCTCATGGTTGTTGCGGGTGCGCGAGCCAACGTACGTATAGCTCATGAGCAGCGTCGGCTTGTGCCCGACCGCGTTCATGGTCAAGAACGGGATGGTGCGATCGGCTTGCCAGAGTGATAAGGGGAAGATGCGCTCCCGTTGCCAGGGATAGCCTGGAGATACCGATTTGTTCGGAAAGGGTACAAGCAATCCTTCCAGCATCTGCTCCACGCCCTCGTGCAGCACGGTCAGCTCAGCCTTGCAATCCGGGGCCACGTGCTCGACATCGAGATCGCGGTTGGCGGGATCGCCTTCTCTGTCAACCAGGACAAAAGCCTTGATGTTCTTGACCTGGTCGAGCAGTTTCTGCAATTGCGCATTGCGTGGCCGCGATTGGTTCTCAATTTTCAGGTCTTCGTTGAAGTTGCGATATTGCAAGGCCACATTGGCCTGCTCCTGAGGATCCACAGCCTGGATCGTTTCCAGGAGCTGCGTCTCTTCACTGCCGTTCAGGCTAAATTCGCCATGCTGGGGATCGCTGACCTTCATTTTGAGCCACTTGTTCAGGGTCACGTTGCGGCTGCCTGCGTGGTGCTTGACCGCCAGAAGGGCGGCTTTGAGATCCACCGGGGGCGGCAGCTCGCAGGGCTGGGCTGAGGCCCATTGCATGTTGGCCGGTCCATCGCCCCAGGCCGGCTGTATCCAGTAAGCCGAGCCGGGCGTGAGCGGCGGCAAGGGGATATCTCCTTTGGCGGTTTCGTTCTGGTAGTCGAGCAGATGGCGTTGATGGGGGGAATCGCCCGCTTCGGTGGCCGGCTGACTCATGGAAGCCGCACGCTCGGAAGATGCCGGCTTGCCCGTCCACACTTCTATGCCGGGCAGATGAATGCGCTTGAGCGGGTCGATCATGTGCATGCTGACGGGTAGCCTCAGGTTGCCGTCCTTGACGTAAGGCTGGCCGACGCTCAAGCGAGAAATTCGGCCCGTGCCGAGGGCCAGCACCCAATCGCCGGGTACGGCAAAATTGATTTGCGTGCCGCGCAGGATGGACACGGACACGCCGATGACGTTTCCCAGGGCGTCGATGACGGGACCGCCGGAATTGCCGGGCTGCATGTCGCCTTGCACCTGGACCTTGGCCAGGATGCCGTTGTCGTCGAGACGCATGCTGGAAATGGTGCCGCCGCTGACGGTGACCTCCTTGCCGAGCATGTCGCCCAGGGGAAAGCCGACCACCCAGATGCGCTGCGTTTGCCGGAGGTTATGCGCCGAGTTGACCAGCAGCGGCGCGGGGAATCCGCTCCCCTTGACGCGCAGCACGGCCAGGTCGACCTGGCGGTCCACGCCCAGCAATTCGGCCGGGAACTTCTTCTCCTCGCCGCGGATGCCGCTGTTCTGCGTCACCTCGATGTTCTTTGGCTTGGCGTTGTCCGCTTGCAGCATGCCGACGACGTGAGCGTTGGTGACGATGATGTTGGGCTGGAGAGCGAAGAAGCCGCTGCCCTGGCCGACGCCGCCGTCTCCCATGGTGACGCGCAGATGGACCGTGGCCTTTTTTACCTTGTCCACGACTTCCTGCGCTAATTCCGCGTTGGCGGGCGCCTTCGGCGCGTTGGCGGCTTCCTTGGGAGTCGGCGAAATGAAGACCAGTTCCTTTGGCGGGGGCGGTGGCGGGTCGACATTCTTTACTTCGACTTCCTTTGCGCCCGCATCTCCGGCATGGTTGTCTGGATGCTCGACCTCCGGCATGTCGGGAGCGCCGCCGTGCTGCTGCATGTCGGCGACCGAAAGCTGCGTCGGCTTGGTCGTCGCGGAATTCCAGTACCACATCACAAAAATGACGCTGCCGACGATGATCAGCAGCGAGCCGAACACCCCGCCGAGAATGAGAAAGAGGCCGAGCGCCGAAATGCCGGAAGCCTTGCGCGGCCGCGGGCGGTAATCGTCCTCCTCGTCGTCTTCATAGCGCTCGCGCCGGCGTGAGGCGACCACTTCGCCAACTTCGACGCGCTTGCGGCGGCCGGCCGGCTCCACGTCCGGCTTATCCCGCTCGGGCCGTCGGGGCGGGACTTCCTTTGCGGTGGGGAGATCCTTGTCCGCCCCGGCGCCGGCGGTAAAGACGGTGGCACATTTCTTGCATTTGACTTTTTTGCCATCCTGCTCTTCAGGAATGGTGTATGTGGTATTGCACTGGGGACAGACAATTTGCTTGGTCATGAGGCAGGATTTCCTTGAGTTCGCCGGCCCGCGGGTTGACTCGCGGCCTGGCCTGGACCCGGGATGCTCCAGTACATCCTAAAGAGCACTTCAAGCAATCGCAAGTAAGTTTCGCTGAATGGGAGAGATGAAGAGCGCTGGCCGCAGAGCGCCGCTACGGCCCTGTTACTTCTCCTTGCTGCCGCGAACAAGATCCCTGAGCTCCAGAGACTTGTCCAATTCCGAACGCGCGTCCCGGATCAACTTGAGGACGCGCTGACCGGCATGCTCTGAATTGGTCCCGGCGCTTTGCTTTAACTGCTCCTCGACAGGCGCCAGCGAACGCTCGGCCTGGGCTCGGACGCTGTGAAGGCTCTTTACCAGGTCAGAGTCTGCGGGCAATTGTTGCCGCGCGGCACGCAGATTGGCAGCGACCCCCTCGGAGAGGAGATCGTGCAGGTGCTGCCCCAGCTCCGCGACGCGCGCCTGGTTGTTATCGGCGCTCGCCTTCTTGAGCTCGGCAGCGAAACGCTCGACCAGGCCGTCGCAATAATCGGCACGTTTGAGCGCATCATCCTCGCCGGCCAGGCGCAGGCCATTTTCAACCAGGATCTGGAACAGACCGTAATTGCTGTCGAACTGAGCGGCCCGGCCGGCGACCCCAGGAGGCGGGCCGGCATTCTGACCCGCTGTCACGCAAATCAGAGTGGCCGCGAGAACCGGCAACAGAAGCCAGCGCCTCATCCTTTGCCCTCCGACAGCAGGGTCGCCAGGATGCGGCGTCCCTCCCAGGCGCTGGCCGCCATGTCCTGCACGGGGCTGTTCTGCTCAGGCGGGATCTTCTTCGCCAGCCTTTCCGAGGCCTGCGCCGCCTTCTCCAGCTGATCGATGAGCGGTTTGAAAACCCGCGGGCGTTCGGCGAAGGGGATCGCCGGGGCCTGCTTGGCTATGCCGTATTTGATCACCTGCTTGTACAGGCCGGCGAGTGCCGTGAGTTGATTTCCGCCCGTGTCGCCGGCCAACGTGCGCGACTCGTCGTGCAGCGCCTGGGCCACGTCCGCCAAAAGATTGATGCGTTCCCGAGGAGATTTGGCGGTGGCAAG
>DASZFN010000976.1:0-4277 GCA_035939715.1 Gemmataceae bacterium
CCCGCATGGCCGCCAGGCGGAAGGATCTGATCGGCAAGGCTGTTGACCTTCTCACTCCTGAGCAGAAGACAGTCTGGACCGATCTTGTCGGCGCGCCGTTCGATTTCATGCCCCGCGCGCGCGGTGTGCCCAAGCAGCAGAAGAAATCCGAAGAGCCGAATAAAAGTTCTTGAAGGAGCAAATGGCTTGGCCGCGCTTGACCGTTCGCCGGGGCGGGTTACCATAAAGGTTACTCGGGTGTTGGTGCTCAAGGAGCGTGCCATGGGACAGAAGTTCGGCATCCGCCTTTCCTTCGGGATGCTGGGGCTTTTCATCGGTCTAAATCTGCTTGCCAATCCGGCCCGCGGTCAGGGCGACGCCTCGGGGGAAAAAGTTTACCGCCAGACCTTGCGCTCCACGGTCTGGATCCTGTCTCCCAAGGGCGCCGGTGTGATGTCGTCGGGAACCGGTTCGCTGATCGACCACAAGAAGAAACTGGTTATCACCAACTACCACGTGGTCGGTGAAAATGAGCGCGTCATCGTTCTCTTCCCCGCTTATCGCAAGGGCAACAAACTCGTCACGGAACGCAGCCATTACTTCGATCTGATGAAGAACGGCGCCGGCATCAAGGGCAAGGTCCTGCACCGCGACAGCAACCGCGACCTCGCCCTGATCGAATTGGAAAATGTGCCCCCAAGCGCGGCGCCCATGCGCCTGGCCCGTGACAGCGCCGGCCCAGGCCAGCGCGTCCACTCCATCGGCAACCCGGGCAGCAGCGACGGACTGTGGCTCTATACCTCCGGCACGGTGCGCCAGGTGTATCACAAGAAATGGCGCAGCCGCGACGGTCAGAAGATCTACAGTTTCGAGGCGGAGGTCGTCGAGACCCAATCGCCAACCAATCCCGGCGACAGCGGCGGCCCGCTCGTAAACGATCAAGGCGAACTGGTCGCCATCACCCAGGGTACGGCCAGCGGCGCCCAGTTGCTAAGCCTGTTCATCGACCTCAGCGAAGTAAAGACCTTCCTGTCGACCAAGAAGCTTCTGCCCAGGCTGCCGGCTGCCGTCGTCCGCAATGAGCCGGACGTCAAGATGACAGAGGAGGCAGCCCGCGGCAAGGACGAGACCGAAAAGCTGGAGAAGGTGGCGTCCGACCGCTTGCAAATGGCCAAGGACATTGCCGGCGCCGGCATCCTGGACAAGGCCAAGAACCGGTATGAAAAAATCATCAAGGACTATCCGACCACCAAGGCGGCGGCAGAGGCCAAGTTATTGCTCGAGAAAATCAACAAATGACCAACGGCGAACGATCCCTGGCGATCTTCATCGATTTTGAAAACCTCGCCCTGGGTTTTCAGGGCCGCCGGGATCGCTTCGATATTGCGCGCGTCCTGGCCCGCCTGGTCGAGAAGGGCAAGATCGTTGCCAAGAAGGCCTACGCCGACTGGAGCCGCTTCGCCAACTACACGGCGCCCCTGCACGAGGCCGCCATAGAACTCGTCGAGATTCCGCGGCGAGCGCAGAGCGGCAAGAACTCGGCGGACATCCGGCTGTGCGTGGATGCCATGGACCTGGCGTATTCCAAGGAACACATCAACACTTTCGCCGTCGTCTCCGGCGACAGTGATTTCTCGCCGCTGGTTTCCAAGCTGAAAGAACTGGGCAAGCACGTCATCGGCCTGGGCATGCAGGAATCGACTTCGGACTTGCTGCGCGACAATTGCGATGAGTTTATCTATTACGAGGACCTCGGCCAGAATCCCACCTTGACGCCGAACCTCAGCGCGCAGTTGCCGGAAACAAAACGCAAGGCTTTCGCCCTGCTCATGGAATCGCTGCTGGCCCTGCGCCGCGAGAACAAGGAAGTGCTCTGGTCGTCCATGATCAAGGACACCATGAAGCGCAAGAAGCCGTCGTTCAACGAAGTCTACCATGGCTACCGGACCTTCAGCGAGCTGCTGGAAGACGCGCAGCGCGAAGGCTTGCTGGAGCTGGATACCGACAAACGCAGCCGAACCTACGTCGTGACGCGGTTTGGCGCGGAGCAGAAAAGCCCACCGGCGCCCGTGGCGCAAAAGAAATCAAGACGCCGCCGCTCCTCGGGCCGCCGCAGAACCTCCTCCTCGAAAGAGCAAGCCGCTTCCGACAACGGTCCGACAGAGACGCCGGAAAACCTGCGGAACGAGGCAGATGTGCGCGAGGAAAACGACGACAGCTCGCCACCCTCGCCCGGAGACGAAATCCCTTACTAACGCCCATTCCCGCGTAACAATTGCGTTTAGCCGCGACCCGAGAGGGGAGCGCGTGCTCCGGCACAGACAGCACGCGCTCCCCTGTTGGGTCGCGGCTAGACGACGGCTAGACGCGGCTAAACGGCACGACATTCACGCGCGCAGAAGCGGAATGTGCACGGTCGCCCGGAATCCCTTGTAAGTGCCTGGCAAACAGGTCAGAATAGCTGGCGTGCCGGGCCAATGCGATTCTCCGAGCGCTGCGGGGCCCATTGACGCGGCCGGTCCAGATTCGCCTCTGGCGCTTCCCCACGAGTGGACACCTTGAGGCAGGCTACAGCGAACATGCAGAACCCACGGATGTCGCAAAGCACGGAGCCTATTTCGGTTGATGGCTTCCTGAGGACGGTTTTGCGCAGCGGCGTTCTGGATCGCGCCCAACTGCAGGACACATTACGCACCCTTCCCATCGAACGCCGCCAGGATCCCGAAGCAGTCGCGGATCATCTGATCGAGGCCGGCAAGCTGTCGCGCTTCCAGGCGGGCAAGCTCCTCAAGGGCATGACCATCGGCCTGGTGCTTGGATCGTTCCAGGTGCTGGCGCCCATCGGCAAGGGCGGCATGGGCACCGTCTACCTGGCGCGCGACAGCCGCAGCCACCTGCTCGTCGCCCTCAAGGTGCTACCCCCCAAACGGGCGCGTGAGGAAGAGCGGCTGCTGTCACGCTTTCGCCGCGAGATGGAGATGTGTCAGAAGGTCGCCCATCCGCATCTGGCCTGGGCGTATGAAGTGGGCGTCTGCCAGGGCGTGTATTACATCGCCATGGAGTATATCCCCGGGCAGAGCCTGTATCGTCTGGTGACCGATAACGGCCCGCTGGAAATCCCGCGTGCCGCGCGCTTGTTTGCTGAGGTGGCCTCCGCCCTGGAGCATGCGCACAACCAGGGGTTGATCCACCGCGATCTGAAGCCTTCGAACATCATCATTACGCCGCACGATCATGCCAAGGTGCTCGATCTCGGCCTAGCCCTGGTCCAGGGAGAAGCGCCGGGCAAGCTGGAGGTCGTCGGCGGCCGCGGCTATGTCGTCGGGACGCTGGACTACATCGCCCCCG
Source organism: Gemmataceae bacterium (assembly GCA_035939715.1). Classification (GTDB taxonomy): domain Bacteria; phylum Planctomycetota; class Planctomycetia; order Gemmatales; family Gemmataceae; genus DASZFN01. Next base: position 3,328 of record DASZFN010000976.1, read on the forward strand.
AGCAGGCCGAGAACGCCACCCAGGTCGACCCGCGTTCGGATATTTACTCGCTCGGCTGCACGCTTTACTTTGCCCTCACGGGCCGGCCGCCTTTCCCCGACGGCACGCCGTTGGAAAAAATAAATCGCCATCGCTTTGAGGAACCGGCGCCCGTGCCGCAGTTCAATGCGGCGGTGCCGCCGCCTTTCATTGGCTTGCTGCGCAAGCTGATGGCAAAAAACCCCGAGCACCGCTTCGCCACGGCTGCCGAGGTGCAGCAGAAGCTGATGGAGTGGGCCTCGGAGAACAGCACGCTGCCGCTCGACAAGCAGGGCGACCGCGAGTATCAGGAGGCCGTGGCGGCTCTGGAGGCCGCCGAGGCGCCGGAAGAGCTTATCGAGGAAGTCATCCCGGTCGGCATACCGGTCCCGAATAAACCCGGTAAACGCCGCCACGATTCCTCTCCGGTGATCCGTCCGGTACGATCTCCGCTGGAAGGGCTGCGGCCATATTGGGGTCTCTTGCTGTTGGGACTGGGGACGGGAATTCTGCTTGTGCTGGTCGTCTTCGGCCTGTGGTCACGTTTTCTGAGACATTAGCCTGAGCCACTGCCAACATTTTTGCGGGAATTTCGGGAAAGCCATTGCTCCCAGGCCGCGGCCGGCCTACAATCGTTTACTGACAACTTGGTGAAGATCTTATCGAGAGTGGCTGAGGGAGAGGGCCCGTTGAAGCCACAGCAACCGGTCTGCCGCAAGGCGATGCTGGTGCTAAGTCCCACCCGGTCCGGCCGGGAGAGATAAGATGGTGCTCCACGCCTCTTCTTCTCTACATCCCGGAAGAGGCTCTTTTGTTGGCCTCTTCTACTCCTCTCGACAAGCATCCTCCCAGTTTGGTCATTAGTCATTGGTCATTGGTCATTCGCGAATGACCAATGACCAATGACTAATGACCCAATGATGTTAACGAAG
>DASZFN010000977.1:0-6733 GCA_035939715.1 Gemmataceae bacterium
CGTCGCGACGCCCATTGCCATAAGCGTCTCCTCCAACGGCACGAACTGGGCGTGTAGCGCGGGCTCGATGCCCAGCCCGGTCTTGTAGCCTGCCCAGAGCTCGTTGCGGAATGATTCGATGATGTGATCCGTGGCCACGCCGATGTGCGTCGCGCCTCCTTCGAGCATTTGCATGACCGTTCCCAGGACGCCCGCGACCGCGCCGAAGGGCGTGCCCTTCGCTGAGAGACGCCGCAGGCCGTAATAGTGGCGAAACAACTCGTAAGTACCGTCGATGAGGTGAATGATCATGTCGTGCAGGGATGCTAAGGATTCTCGACGAAGCGAACAGCTCGGCGCGAGGCAGCGCACCCGCGGCACCGTTGGTTATAAACGCGGCGCGACGGCCCGACAACGTCCCAACGGTACCGATCAGAAGGCCCGCGTCCTCGGAGATTCTACAGCTAAGGAGCTGTTTCCGCTGCTGAACTACCTCTTGCGCTTCGGGACGAGAGAGTATGGCCCGTCCCATAAAATCTGCAGACGGGAAGGGTGAAGGCCGGTCGGGTGGCCTAGTCGAAACTGATCTTGAGATAGGCGTTTGGGTAGTCGGTCAAGAGGCGGCGATAAATGGGAATGCGCTCCAACCTCCACTTGAGGGCTTTCTGATACTGCCGGCGCAAGGCTCTTTCCACAACGAAAAGCCCGAACACTGCGGCAAGTACAATGAAACTTACTGCCGGGAAGAAGAAAAGCAGCACGATACCGGCAGCCAGGCCCGCATAGCGAAACACCAACAGAATGGGAATGAGGAGATTTCGCTTGAGGCATCCTCGGCATCCGTGGCAGATCCGGATGGGCATCTGCACGATGACGGTGTCGCCAAATTCTTTCCTATCTCGGCTCAGGTAATACGCGACCACTGCCCACAGACCGACAAAGAAGACGGCGACGGCGGCGATTCCCCACATCCAGCCACCGTCTTCCCCTCGACCCCAGGCCCGTTCACAATCCGCCACGGCGACGGCCTTGTCCTCTGTGTGTTGGCCGCATTCCACGCAGGCGGGCGCCGGAAGTTCTCGGGCGGCCTTCATCTCTTCAATAATCAAGGCCGCGCTCGCCTTGAACGCCGGCAGACCGGACTGGCGGCGCAACTCGCTCAGGGAAGGCACGGCCACGGCTCGGCCGCACGGGCACACCACAGACGACCCCGCGGCACTTCCCGACACTTCAATCGACTTGCCGCACGCACAGCTCAGGTGAAATTGCACGTCTGGACCGCTCAATGATTCCGGCAGCGCAGGCTTATGCCTATCACTGTCTTGACCGCGCTGGATTCCGATCGTTGTTGATTTATGCCACCCTGCGAGGTGATTCAATACGCTCGTCGTTTGCCGCGAAGCGGTTCTCATCCACCCAATCTCGTCGCAACATGGGCCGAGCGGAAGCGCCCCTACCTTGCTTTCGTGATTATTTGCAGTCGAGCATGACCTTGATCGAGCCAAGGGCGCTGGCTAGACTACGGCGGGTCGTCGCACGAGGGACAAGGAGAAGTCGCATGGCCACAGAATTGCCGCGGGCCCTGCTGGCGGTCAAGTATGAAGAAGCGGCGCAGGCGTACTTGCGCAGCCTACCGCTGGAGCACTTCATGGAAGCCACGGCGCAGGCAACGCAGCGCAAGATCACCCTGGAAAGCCTCGATCTGCTGCACGCGCGCCGGCCGGAAGTCCAGGTCTTTAACGAATTACTCGTTCAGTACCCGCGGCCCCGGCAGCGCCGCCTGGGACAGGTCGTCCCTGATAATATGGTGGTCCTCTGCGAGCAGCCCATCCGGGCGGAAACCAGCTATAACCTGCCGCTCGAGCCCGCCCGCCCGTTCTGGATGTTCGAGTATGTCTCCAAAAGCAACCGCCGCAAAGACTATGAAGAAAGCTTTGTGAAGTACGAGCGCGAACTCAAGGTGCCGTACTACCTGGTCTTCTACGCCGAGGCGCAGGAGCTGACCCTCTATCATCACACCGGCCGGCGCTACGCGTCCGTCCGGACCAACGCCCAGGATCGTTATGCGATCGTGGAGCTGGAACTGGAGGTTGCCCTGCTGGAAGGTTGGGTGCGCTTCTGGTACCAGGACGGGCTGCTGCCGTTACCGGCCGAAATGCACCGCGAACTAACTCAGCTCGAACAGCGCGTGCACGAAGAACGCAAGGCGCGCCAGGCGGCCGAACAGGAACTGGCACGGCTGCGCGAACGGCTCCGCAAAGCATGATGACGCGCAAGAAAGCAGCACAAACGATTGTTACCGTCAATACGTTTTGGAGCATTTCAGAACGAATTTGGCAAGATTTACCAAGACCGCCATAGTTCGCCAGGTCGGTTGGCGGGCGGAGTACGCCAAGCCCCCGGCTCAAAAAGCGTGGCAAACTGGCAAACTCAGTTTTTTTCGCGACGCAAGTCCGTACATCCGTAGATAGCTCGGTCTGGACTCGAGTTTGCCAACCGTGGCAAAGTCAGTTGGCAAACTGGCAAACTCATTATTTTCCGGCCCAGTTTTTATGCTTGCCATTCGCCTGCCGAGGGCGATATGATCGAAGTCATACGCTGCCAAGAATTTAGCCGCCTCGCAGCCGTTGAGGAAGGACTCGGGATCTACCGAAATTTGCTTCAATGGGCTGCCAGGTCTCTCACTCGCATACCACCTGATCGCGAGGCAGACGCATGGCACGCCGGCATCTGATCACTCCTGTCTTGCTTTGCCTGTTGACCCTGATCGTGGTCTGCGTTGGCATAGCTGCCACGGCCTTTGCGCGGCGATCAAGCACGCCTCGTTCATATTCAGAAGCGCCTGTGCTGGTCGACGATGACCCGAAGCAGAACGACAACAATCTCGCGAAGGGGCTTGCCGACAGCGAAAGGGAACTCCTCTGGGACATTGAGCACCATGGCAACCTGCTGAACAAGTTCGGCTTCAAGCCGGTGTCCGACGCCCTGTCCCGGGCGGACGAGCAGGGGGCGCTGGAGGCGTTCGCAGCCGAGTTCGCGGGCCGTGTTCCAGCCGCCAACCAGACGCTGGAGGTGGCGCGGGACTTTGTCCAGGTTTCTCGGGCGCGCGCGGAGGATACGGCATATGTCCCGCTCGATCGCGCCGCGTTTGTGGCGCGCTTGATGGCTTATCGCCAGCGCTTTGCCCAGCCGCCCAAGGTGGAGATGAAGCTCATCAAGCTGGCCCCCGAAAATCGCGAGGATTTTAAGGGCTCCTGGAATGGGTCGTGCGCCCTGCGTCTGGCCGGGGACCTGAGCCCGGGACAGCCGGGCGAGGTTTCTCTGCAGTTCAAATTTCAAATCAAGCAGCCGACCGAGGACAACCTCAAAAAAGGCGGCTGGCTCCAGGCGGCGACCATCACCGAGAGCCTTATCGGACAGGCCTCGCACTATCTCATGCGCGACGCCACCGCCGAGCGCGGCATCAACGCCGGCCTGTTCCTTGATAACTGGTACGCGCCCCCCGAGCAGCGGCAACCGAACTCCGGCGGCGTTTTCCTGTGCGACTTCGACCGCGACGGCATACTCGACATGCTCATCGTCGATGTCAATCGCTTCGTGCTTTACAAGGGCCTGCCTGGCGGCAAATTCCGCGGCGTCACGAGCGCCGTTGGTCTCCCTGAGAAGCCGCCACCCGGCGGCGTGTCCATGGTGGCTGCATTTGTGGACGTGGACGGCGACGGCTGGGAGGATCTCTTTCTGGCAGGGCGCCTTTACCGCAACGACGGCGGCAAGCGCTTTATCGACGTGACCGAGCGCTGCAATTTGCGCCTTCGTCCCGGCTGCACGGGGCTGGCGGTCGCCGATTATGATCGCGACGGCCGGCTCGATCTCTACGTCTGCTACGGCGGTCAGCCCAAGGGCTCGTCCTGGATCGACGGCACGGCCGCGGAATCCCTCGGCAACCAACTGTGGCGGAACAAGGGAGACTGGAAATTTGAGGATGTCACCAAGGCCGCCGGCGCCTCGGGCGGCAGCCGCTCCACCTTTACCGCTCTCTGGTTCGACGCCAACAACGACGGCTGGCCCGATCTGCACGTGATCAACGAGTTCGGGCCCGGCGTGCTCCTCATCAACCAGGGTGACGGCACCTTCCGCGAGCAGTTGCTGGCCAAGGGCCCCAACGATTTCGGCTCGATGGGGGCGACGGTGGGCGACATCGACAATGACGGCAACATGGACCTGTACATCGCCAACATGTATTCCAAGGCCGGCACGCGCGTGATCGGCAATGTGTGCCCCGGAACCTACCCGGAGCCGATCATGGCCACCATGCGGCAGTTCGTGGCCGGCAGCCAGCTCTGGCGGAACAAGGGCAATCTCGAATTCGAGCCTCTCGGCAAGGAGTATGGCATCGCCTCGGTCGGCTGGGCCTGGGGCGCCGCCCTCGTGGACCTGGACAACGATGGCTGGCTCGATCTGTACGCCACCGCCGGCTTCGTCAGCCAATCGCGCAGCGACCCGGATGGCTGAAACTGCGTGTGGCTGGCTGTCGTGTCACAGCCAAACGATCGCAAGGCAGAGGTGGCCGCGCCGGGTAAGATCGACGGCAGTCTCGGAGAGTTCTGGGTGGAAACGCCGTGGGAAATCTTCAAGCAAGGGCACAACCTGAGCTGCTTCGAGCGCAAGCGCGTCTACCTGAATGTGCCCGGTAAGCAGCGCGGCCGTGATTTTGTCGAGATCAGCGCGCTCACCGGCGCCGACAACGACAGCGACGGCCGCTCGGTGGTTGCCGGCGACTTCCGCAATAACGGCCAGCTTGACCTGGTGGTTCGCCAGGTCGGCGGCGGGCCGGTGATCCTTTATGAGAACAACTTTCCGCAGAAGCACTATCTCAAGGTGACGCTGCGCGGCAAACCGAAATCCAAGGGGCCAACCAGCAACCGGCAGGGCATCGGCGCCCGCCTCACGGCAATCGTGAACGGACAGCAGATTGTTCGCGAGATGTATCCCCTCAACAGCTACCGTTCGGAGATGCCGAACATCGTTCATTTCGGCCTGGCGGACTCCCCCAAGGTTGAGCGCCTGACGATTCGCTGGCCATCCGGTCTTGAACAGGTGCTGGCGAACCTGCCGGGCGACCGTCACATCGTGGTGGAGGAAGGCAAGGACACGTTCGAGACGGTAGTGCCCGGGCAGACGATTCAGCCTTGATAGCCTTTCGTGTGGCACGCTTTACCATCCTGAAGCGCGAGCGAGGAAATGTCCTACCTCGCTTGCGCTTCGGGCTGGTACAGTTTCACCAGAGCGGACGATGGCCCAGCAGCCTTCTCAGCAGGGCGATTTGTCCTGCGTGGACGAGTTCGTGGCGGCCGCACCAGAACAGGCTTTCGAGCTTGGTCTTGGCAATCGGATGCGTCGGCAGCAGGGGCTGGCTCCACTCTTCCTCAGGAAGACGGCGTACCTCGGAAAGCATTTCCTCTCGGACGCGCTTCAAATAGCCGCGCAATTCCTGCGGCGACGGATAGCGCGCCGGATCGGCATCGGGCGTGGTGCCGCCCCGGAAAAGAGAAAGGACACGCTGCGGCAACAGGATCTCGTCCTCTGGGCGCACGCCGCGGAGGCGTTCCATGCCCAGGCGGTAATCGGCCATGGTCAAATGGCCAATCTGCCAGCCGATGTGGGTGATGCCTTCGTGAGGCTGCTGAAACCACTCCTGGTCCGGCACGCTCTCGACAAGGCGAAGGGTGTATCCGCGGGCGAATTCCAGTTGTTGCAGGGCAAGATCGAGCTGTGTCATGGAGATCTCCACGAGGTCAGGCCGCTTTGGATCACAAGTCTGTTCCTCGAATTGTAGTGAGCTTTTCCCGTCGGTCCAAATTTGGACCAACGGGGCAGCCGCAGCATCCCTGTCGAGCGCGCAGGCTCATTGACTTCCCGCACGACTTTCTTAGGGTAGTAGGGGTTACCAATCTTAAACAGCGGCGGACATCGCGGGCCTGGGCGCATCATTTCAACTGCCCCAGGGCGAGCTGCTGGAAACCTATGTGGAGGACGCCATGCGAAGCACTCTGTTGGCTACGGTGGGGATCGTGGTTCTGCTGGTCGCGGCCGTGCGCGCGGAAGACACTTCCAACAAGCCCGATGAGGAAGGCTTCATCCGCAACTGGCTGGTGCTGGCGCCTCTGCCGTTTGGCGAGGCCCAGAACGGGGCTGAGGCGTTAGGCAAAGAGCAGGTCGCCGGCGAAGCCAAGTTGCAGCCCAAGGAAGGGGAGAAGGTCAAGAGCGGCGACAAGGAACTGACCTGGAAGCCGGTGAAGCTGGACAGCCATTTGCTCGACTTCAACGCCTTCCTGGGCAACCAGACCGAAGACAGCGTCGCCTATGCCGTCTGCTACCTGGTCGCCGACGATGAGATGAAGGATCTGACCATGAAGACCGGCAGCGACGACCAGGCCAAGGTCTATCTCAACGGCAAGCAAATCTTCAAGAACGAAGAAGCGCGCCCCGCCGACAAGGACCAGGACAGCACCACCGACGTAACGCTCAAGAAGGGCGTCAACGTCCTTGTTTTCAAAGTGGTCAATGAAAAGGTCGATTGGTCCGGATGCCTTCGCTTCACGGACAAGGACGGCAAGCCGATTACCAATTTCAAGGTGAATTTGAAGCCCTGAACGTTCAAGGTCATTGGTCATTAGTCATTGGTCATTCGCGGATGACCAATGACTAATGACCATTTGTGCTTATCGTCCGACAACACTTCCCGAAACACGGT
>DASZFN010000978.1:0-3710 GCA_035939715.1 Gemmataceae bacterium
TGAGGACTCCCGTAACCCCGAAGGCATAAACGTGTCCGTCGACTACGGCCGGCGTGGCGCGCGGGCCGTTGCCGAAGAGACTGGTGAAGGGCGCACGCGGATAGGGCGTACGCCATAGCTCGCGGCCGGAATCGGCTTCCAGTGCAACCACTTCTTCCTCGTCCCTGTCCTTCACCTTCGCGAGCACAAACACCTTGCCGCCTGCAACGACTGGAGAGCTATGCCCTTCCTCGAGGGGAAATTTCCATAGAACCTTGGGCGGCTCTGTCCACGGAGTGATTTTTTCCGGCGATGAGGCGTCGCGATGGGGCCCCAGCCATTGGGGCCAATCGTCGGAGCGAGCGGCTGCACAGAAGAGTACGAGGACAGTTAAAGCACGAAGCCAGAGCATGAGCGGATCTCCTAATACGCTGATTCATTGCGGCGGCGAGCCCGAGGGTTCACAGCGAGCTTGTTCCGGATGATTCAGGAACCGATGGAGCGGTGCATAGCACCATTCCGTGCCCGTCTCCTCGGCAAGCGTCTTCAGCCTGTTTAGATATTTTTCCGTAATCCGCTGGCCCGTTTCCTGATAGGCAGGGTCGCAATAATACACGCGACAGCCGAGCGGCCGGGGTTCACGGGCGGTGCAGAGGTTTTCCCTTTGGAATGGGCAAAAATCGGGGGTGACCGGCGAATTGTAAGCAGGCGCGTCGGCAAGCAGCACCTCGGCTTCCAGATTGCTTACAAACAACACATGGCCGTACTCCTTGAAACGGCAGCATCGGCCACTGGCAATGCAGACAGGCCCCGCGGCGGCGACTTCGGCGTCCACCTCCTTGTACAGATCCAGGACTTTTCGCCGCAGTTCTTCGCTCATGGTTCTAAAGTCGAATCACGTTCAAGCGCCTGGTAATTTCTTCGGCAGGGATCAAGTCACCCTGGCCGGAGCCAGGGCAAACCTTGCAGGTTTGCTGCCACGCTGCGGCCGTACGGACATTGCTTTCCCAGAAAGGCCAGGTCCGGCATTGCCGCGGCCGCACCGCATAAATCGTGCAACCTTCGCGGCGGTCATAAAAGACGCAATCGTCATTGGCTTTCTCGCGCAAGCTGCGTCCGCGCGAAACTGAGCGAGTGTAGAGCGCGATCACCTCAGGAGCCGTCTCGCCGCGAAACTCGGCAATCGCTTCAATTTCTTCTGTGTTGACCCAGACGTTGCCCGGCTCTCCCGTGCAGCAATGGCCGCAGCGCGTGCAACGGAAACGCAGGCCGTCTTGATACCAGGGTTCGGACATGCTACTTCTCTTCCTGCCACACCTGGAGAATTCCCCGTTGGGCGTTTCGATCATCATACCGACTCTGAATGAAGAAAGCTGCCTGGCGCAGACGCTGGAGAGTGTGCGTCAACTGCGGCCGCACGAGATCATCGTGGTGGACGGCGGCAGCAGGGACGCCACGCCCAGGCTGGCAAGCAAGGCGGACGTCTTTCTCCAGGGACCGCGCGGCCGCGCTCTGCAGATGAACCTGGGGGCCGCACGTGCGACCGGCGAGACGCTGTTGTTTGTGCACGCGGACTGTCTCCTGGAAAAGGGCGCTCTGGAGGAAGCCGAACGGCTTCTCGACCGGAGAACCATTATTGCAGGCTGTTTTTCCATGAGGGTGCGCGCTCGCGGCTGGCTCTTTCGCAGCATTGCTGCCTGTGCGACGGCTCGGGTCCGCTTTACCGGGCTGGCCTACGGCGATCAAGGACTCTTCATTCGTCGCGAGCGATTCCAGAAAGTGGGCGGTTTCCCGCCCTTGGCTTTAATGGAAGATCTCTTCTTCAGCAAGCAGCTCAGGCGGCTCGGGCGCATTGCCGTTGCCAGACGACGGATCTTTGTCTCCCCCCGCCGCTGGCAGCGTGAAGGGCTGATTCGCCAGACGCTGAGGAACTGGACGCTGACAGCGCTCGCGGCCGGGGGGATTCACCCGGACCGTTTGACGGCGTTCTATCCCGCGCTGCGCTGACCGCCTCAAGATATCCAGGCGTAGTCGTCCGGCGCTACTTCCGTCTCAGGCACGGGATCTTGCCTACCCCGTTGCCAGACGATCGTGGCAATTGTGCCGATCTGCTCAAGCCAGTCTTCGTCGAGCCTGGCACGCAATGACGCCGGCAAGACGGCAATTAGGCGTTTGGCCCCATTCGGCCGGCCGGGCTGCATCGCGTAGTAGCGATCAAGATAACTGGTTGACTCCAGACACGTGGCCGCCAGCGTCTGGATGACCTCCGGCCGCAATGCGTTTTGGCAACGTTGAGCCGTCGTCGCCGCGCACAGGTCAAGCACCACGTGCAGGGTCGTGAATGGGCTCGCGTCAAGCACGTGGCGAATGCAAGCAACGGCTTGATCGCACGAACCGTGGAAATCAGATGATTTCAGCCAGATCGTGAATGCTTGTGCCCATCGAGCAGGCGGAGGACACTGGGGTCGTGGCCCATGATCCATGTCGACCCGCCATACCTGGCAGACCAATCCTTCCGGCTCAAAGTCAAGCACCGGAGGCGGCGGGGCGTCGAACTCGATGTCAAAAAGAACTTGCGCCTCTCGCATCAATCCGTACAGCTCTTCCCGACCCAGCGTCGGCGTCTGCAGGACGTAGTACGGCGGCCTCGGCTGGAATTTCAACCCCAGCTCGCCTGCCTCCTGGCGAAAGGCGGTGCCTGGCAGAATACTCAGATTGAAGATCTGCACATCGCTGTACAGGCTGTTGTCCTTGAGGTAGTGCATACCGCGACGGACCGAGTCGGCCGTGTCCCCAGGCAAACCGACGATGAGATCGACCTTGACGGCAATGCCCTGGGCCATCAGCGCGCGGACCCCGCGCTCGAACGCTTTCAAGTTGTTCTTGCGGTCCATCCTGGTCTGCGCCTCAGCGTCAATGGACTGCAGGCCAACTTCTACCTCGGTGAAATTAGCATCGCGCAGGAGCCTGGCCGTGTCCTCGGTCACCCCCTCGCCGCGCAGTTCGCCGAAGTATGTGAATTGCCGGCCGGGATTGCCCTGCACCAGAATGCGCAGGAGATCGGGAAAGTCCCTGCGTTGGTTCAAGGTCGGATCGAGCAGGAAGACTTCGCGCGCGCCGCGGTCCACGGCGTGGCTAAGGTTGGCGAGAATGTTTTCCTTCGACAGGTAATATTGCTTGTCGTAACTCTTGGGGTAGTAGCAGAACTTGCATTTGAACACGCAGCCGCGCGTCGTCTCCAGGAGCAACATCTCCTCCTCGGCCGCGTCAAGAATGCCCGCCAGATAAGGCGAACCGAGCTGGTTGAGATCCGGGAGCGGCGTACGAAAGGCGGGCCGGCGCGCGGCGTCATAGCGGCTCGCTTTACCCGAAGGCGGCACGTACAATCCCGCGATGGCTACCGGCGGCATGTCATCGCCCAGGAGCCCAAGCAACAACTGAGCGAACGTTTGCTCCCCCTCGCCAATCACGGCAAAGTCGTAATCGGCCGTCTCCAGCACCCAGGCATTGTCTGGTGTAATTTCCGGCCCGCCCAGGACGATGCGCAAGTCCGGTAGGCGGCGCTTGAGCTCGCGTGCGATCCAGAGCGTCCGCTCGATATTCCACACATAGCAAGTGAAGCCGACCATCCACGGCCGGGGTTGGACAATCGCTTCCACAAGAGCTTGATCGCCCAGTGTATTCGCTGAACGGGCCGGCAGAATGGCGATCTCATAAAACGCGCCCAGTCC
>DASZFN010000979.1:0-1687 GCA_035939715.1 Gemmataceae bacterium
TCACGTTCCCGATCCGGAACATGCCGCCCGCGATACGCGCGATCGCATACGTGAATCCTGTGTACTATTTCATGGAAATCGTGCGCGGGATTTTCTTGAAGGGCGCCGGCCTGCAAGCTGTGTGGCCGCAGATGATGTTTCTGGCAGTCTTCGGCGTCGCAATCCTGGGCCTCAGTGCTTGGAGGTTCCAGAAGCGGCTGGATTGACTGCGGGCAATTTCTTGGCCCGCTCGTAATCCTCGATCAGCTTCTTGGTGATCCGGTCGGCGACATCGGTGCTGGCGCGATGGAACTTGCCGCCCTGGCTCTCTTGTGTAGTGGACCAGATCACGTCGCCATCCTTATTCACCAGCCTGACCGCGGCTACGGCTTCATGTTTACGCTCTTCGATGTGGCTGCTTTCGGTCTCTCCGATGCCCAGTCCGCCGTTGACGCTGTCGCTACTGCCTATGCCGTTATAACCCCGCGCACTGCGGCTGGTTCCCAAATTGGTCCTGGCGTTGATGCCCTCGCTCGAGCTGTGTACATCGGTGAACACCAGGTCTTCGGCGGCGCCGCGCAGGAAGGCATCGGCGCGCTCCTGATTTTCGGTGATCACGAAGAGCTTGGATCCTTCCAGACTGCTGACCAGCATGTCTCTCATCTGGGCCGCGGTTTCGCCGCCGGTGAGGCGGTCGACATACACGCGGCGAATACTCAGCAACTGCCGCAATCCAGCTTCTTCAACAGGCGTCTCCGTCTTTGTTGATGGGGGTGCGATCGCGGACGTAGAGCTGTCCGCGGCCGCCGCCATCAAGATCAATGTGACAATCGTCATCCTTTTCCCGCCTTTCGCGCCTCTTCGTCCTGATATTCCACTCGCCGACCTGTCTTGGCTTCAAGGCTCACCAGCATTTGCCGCACCACACCTTTTGGCAGCTCAAATACCATGGCTTGCTGATGTCCTTGCTCGTCGGCATAGCCGACGGTGAGGAAATGCCGTCGCTTCTTGGCCAGCAGTAGAAATGGCGAAATCAGAATCGCCTCGGCATAGCGCCGGTTGACACGCTGCCCATATTCGAGCGTATTGATCTTGCCGTAGGGAATCCGAACGGAGGCTTGTTTCCAACGAAAGAGAAAGACGTCCTCGTCCGTCGTGTTGATATTTCCTTCCGATTTGCTGGGAAGGCCGGCCACCGTGCCACCGACATACTGAGCGCGGCCGCCTGAATCACCCGCCAGGAGCAGAGGCGGGAGCACATCGCCGCTCGCCAAAACGAGCAGCGCCCACGCGAACGCTCGCATGTGCTGGGGCTCCTTATTGCTGTCGTTTACTTATAGCACAATTGCGCCATCTCAGGCACAATGATTAATCATGACAGGTAACGGGAAGACTGCGGTTGTGACTGGCGCCGGCAGCGGTATCGGCCGCGCGGTGGCGCTGGCGTTGCACTCGGCGGGATATTCCGTCGCCCTTGCCGGACGGCGCGCCGCGGAACTCGAGCGGACTGTGGAATTGGCAAAACCCTCCGGCGGAAACATGCTTGCGGTACCAACCGATGTGAGCAAACCCGAGTCAGTCCGAACGTTGTTTGCCGGCGTTAAGGAAGCATTCGGACGGTTGGATGTTCTTTTCAACAATGCGGGCGCCAACGCACCAGGCGTTCCGATGGAAGACCTGACCTATGAGCAGTGGAGCGCGGTGGTGG
>DASZFN010000980.1:0-3114 GCA_035939715.1 Gemmataceae bacterium
ACTGTCCCTGGCGGCGCACGATTTTGCGGAAACATGGCTCCGCGATAAGAAGGCCGCCCAGCAGGCCCAGGACGTAGAAGGCCAAGGCGGCGCCGGCCACGGCACAGGCCGGCCAGTTTTGTAGGCATGCTGCCAGCACCATGATCGTCAAGGCACAGGTCAGCGCAAGCCCGCCGGCAACATTTAAGGCCAGCAATCCCGGCCAAAGCGCATGGCTGGAGCGGACGCTGAAGAGCTGACGGCGGATGAAGGTGCAACAACCCGCAAGGCTGATCGTCTCTGCGTTGACACTCGCGGCGACTGGCACGTATTCGAGTTTGCAGCCGAGCTTGCGCAGGACGCTGTAAGTTCTGGTGTCTTCACCAAAACTCTCTTGCCATTGGTTGACCAGTTCGGGACTGCGAAAGACCCGGCTGTGCAGTGCCAGCGAGCCGCCCCAGGGAATTTGAAAGGCCCACATCTGCGGGCACGCGGCGGCATTCCACAAGTAGCGCACCAGCGAACCCCAGGACGCCGACCGTGGAGCATACCATCGAAATGCCGTCGTCGCACCAACCCGGGCATTGCCCAAAGGCGCGACCAGCGCCCGCAACCACCCGCGGCTGGGGATCACATCGGCATCCGTGAAGGCAACCACATCGACGGCCGGGTCGAGAGACTCCAGGGCCTGGAGCTGAGCGCTGATTTTCAGGCTGCAGGAATCCTTGCGGCGTTCAAGCGGACGAACGATGACTTCGGGACGCGGTCCAGCCGTCTGTGCCAGAACTCCCTTCACGGCGTCCCAGGCGGGATCTTCGGCGCTATCGATGACGATGTGGACTTGATAGTGGGGATAGTCCTGATCGAGCACATGGGTCAGACAATCGGTCAGAAAAGGATCGGCGCCGCGCAAGGACAGGACCACCGCAACCCGCGGCCAGTCTCGATCATTCGAGGTCCTGGTGCGGGCGGCGCGGAACGTGAGCCAGGCCAGCCGCCACGCCCAGTAAACCGGCAGGGCTAGAAAAAGAAAAGAGATCGCCAGCAGGACTTCCACCGGATCCTCGGCAGCAGTTAAAGAATGTGCGCCGGCCCATCCATGATGACACTGCCATGTCACTTTATCGCAGAAAGCGATGAAGTCGAGGGGATGTCAGCGAAAAAACGGCGAGCCGAGGGGCGTAAGGCCCCGGATATTGAAACAGGGGGCTTACGCCCCCCGTTCGCCATTTGTTGTTATGCCGGCTACTTTCCTTTGCCGAACACGTCGTCGAACAGGCGCAGCATCTCGGCCCAGGAACGCTTGTCGGCGTTCTCGTTGTAGGCGACGCCGGCCATCCCCAGCTTGTCCGCGGTCGGCACCGTGAAGCTGTGAACCGCCCCGCCATAGTAGATCATCTGGTAATCGACCTTGGCCTCGTCGAGCAGTTTGCGGAAGTTCTGCAGTTTGTCTTCCGGGATGAACTTGTCCATGGCGCCGTGACAGATCAGGACCTTGCCCTTGATGGCCTTGGCCTGATCGGCATCGGTGTCGGGGATGGCGCCGTGGAAGGTTACAAAGGCTGCCACATCGGCGCCGCTGTATGCCAGCTCCAGGACCGTGGATCCACCGAAGCAATAGCCGATGGCCGCGGTCTTTTTCGGATCGACATTGTCCTGATCCTTGAGCACCTTGAGTGCGGCCTGGGCCCGTCCTTGCCACATCTTGATGTTCTTGCGGACCTCTTCGGTCATCTTGCGTGCATCATCGGGATGCTCCGCAACCTTGCCGTCGCCGTACATATCCGCGCAAAACGCCACATAGCCAAGTCCGGCGAGCTGTTCGGCGCGCTTCTTGGCGTAGTCATTGAGACCCCAGAACTCGTGAATCACCAGAACGCCCGGCCGCTTGCCCTTGGCCTCGTCGTCCCAGGCCAGATAACCCTGGAAGTTCTGGCCCTCGTGTGTGTACTTGATCGCCTTGGTTTTGACGGCGGCTTGCAAGACCGAAACAGTCGTCAAACACACGAGCACGGCGATGAACATCGTTCTCATCATAGTTGTTACTCCTTGGCTATGGATTTTTGCGCTCTATTTCATGCTGCTGGTCTTTTCCGAAGTCGGGAAGTCTTCGGGGATGGGAACCGTAACCTTGCCTGTGGCGGTCCACTCGGTGCCGCGGCGCAAGGTCGTGATGAAACCGATGCACTTCATGGAGTTGACATCGTGCCCCATCGGCGTGTGGAACACTCGTCCCTTGCCATAAGTCACCGTCCACATCATCGGTTCATGCACCTTGGTGCCGGTCGAGTAAGCCGTGGCCAACACGTCGACATTTTCGATCGGCCCGCGCATGTTGTCGTAAAGCTCGTCGGAAGCGTGCATCCATTCGCGCGGCATGCCCTTGGTGATCGGATGGTCCACGTTGCGGACAACGAGGGACCAGTTGCCGCCGGCGCGGTGACTTGAATCGAGACCCGAGCCCTTGGGCTGTCGCATCGGCTTGCCGTCGTCGGTGAAGTAGAGCCGTTCGCCGGCCCCGGCGCCGCGCCAGCCCATGCCAATCATGCGGTTGTATTCTCCCCAGTCGCCGAACGAATTGTTGGCGGCGTGCACGATCACCAGGCCGATCTTGCCTTCGTTCAGATTGGTTTCAAGCGAATGACGCACGGACTCCGGCCAGGCGGCGCCGTTGTAGTTGCTAAGAATCACTTGATACTTGGTCAAATCGGGATCGAAAACGGCATTGCGGTAAACCACGTAGTCGTCCACGTACTTTTGCAGTGCTTCGCGGTACTTGGCGATCTCGGCGCCGGTCGTGTCCTTCGGTTCCGGCGGGTAAGGCGGCTTCTGCGGCGTCGTCGCCACGTCCACCTCGAAGCGCCCGCAGGCCTCGAGCACCTTCTTCATGTGCGGCGTGGTCGTCTTCCAGTCGTGATTGTTCTGCCCGTCAACGATGAGCACCTTGATCTTGGCTTCAGGCTGCTTGTCGTTGTCGGCGCGCAAGGATGGAACAATGACCGCCAAGACAGCCGCTGCCAGACTCATGAATCTCATCATGGAACTGTCTCCTCTCTATCGTGGTATTTGGAGTGCGGTGGCTCGACACCGCTTTGGATTTTTCACGCTCGTACATGGCGCAACGGTCCGTACTCG
>DASZFN010000981.1:0-3311 GCA_035939715.1 Gemmataceae bacterium
TCATAGTGCCGCCTGATAGACTAAGTGAGACGAGTCTGCACAATTCCGCTTCGCGACGCGAGGATAAGCGGCAATGTACTTCAAGATGGCCCGGCGTCTCCTGTTCGAGACCGACAAGCGCCTGCTCTGGAAACTGGCCTGGAACATGGGCTGGAAAGGCATGCTCTCGGTGCAGAAACACAAGCAGCGCCTGAAAAAAGGCGAGGTGTTTCCGCCGTTTCTGTACGTTTCGATCATCAATAGCTGCAACCTGCGCTGCCAGGGCTGCTGGGTGGACGTGGCCGCCAAGCAGGAGATCATCCAACCTGCTGCCTTCGCCAGGCTCGTGCGGGAAGCGCGGGAAATGGGCAACGTCTTCTTCGGCATCGTCGGCGGCGAGCCGTTCATGCATCCGCATCTCCTGGACATGCTCGCGGAGCATCCGGATTGCTACTTCCAGGTCTTCACCAACGGCCAGTTCATCACCGAGGAACGCGCCAAGCGCATGCGGCGGCTCGGCAATGTCACGCCCTTGATCAGCGTGGAAGGCAACGAGGTCATCAGCGACCAGCGCCGCGGCCGTTCCGGCGTGTGGAACAAGACCATGCAGGGCATTCATCACTGCCTTGCCAACAAGGTCTTCACCGGCGTTTGTACGAGCCTGTGTCAGACCAATTTCGACGATCTGCTCACCGAGCAGTGGATCGACCGGCTCATCGACATGGGCGTCATGTATACGTGGTACCACGTCTATCGGCCCATGGGCCCCGATGCCAATCCGCAGCTTTGCCTGACGCCGGCGCAGCAACTCGCGGCGCGCCGGTTCGTCGTGGAGATGCCGGCCACGAAACCCATCGTCATCATCGATGCCTATTTTGACGGCGAGGGCCAGGCCCTCTGCCCGGCGGCGACCGGCATCAGTCATCACATCAATCCGTGGGGCGACATTGAGCCGTGCCCGATAGTGCAGTTTACGAAAGAATCGATTCATGAGCGCGAAGCGGATAACCGCTCGCTGCGCGACAAGTTCCTTGAGTCGGGCTTCCTGCGCGATTTCCGCGAACTGGCCCAGGCCACGACGCGCGGCTGCATCGTCCTGGAACGGCCCGATTTGCTCAAGCAGCTTGTGGAGAAGCATGGCGCCCGCGATTCGACGGCGCGCGGCACGGCTCTGGAGGAATTGGCAGCCCTGGAAATTCGGACGTCGCAATACAATCCGGGCCACGAGGTGCCGGAGAAGAACTGGCTATACCGGCTGGCCAAGCGTTACTGGTTCAATGATTTTGGTCTCTATCGGGGACACAATCATGACCGAACAGCCGCGCCGGGATTGCTGCGCCGGAACGGACTCGCCAAAGCGCCGGCTTCCTAGCAGCATGTCACAGAACGAAAATGAGTTTGCCAGTTTGCCACGTTTTTTGAGCCGGGGGGTGGGGAGTAGTTGAGGTTTGCCGAGTTCGTGGCCAACTTTTTGCCTGCCGCCTCGCCAGAGTAACACTGCCAACCTGCACCCCTAGGATCCAAGCACACATTCCGGCTCCAAAGTACATCGCCCGTCTTTCGTCCCAACGTCTCCTGGCACCGCCCGAGGCAAGCCTCCAGAGAATGACACATTATCGCGTCTGCAATGTCCGGATCGCCCGGCAGAAGTTATCGCCGCCACGGGGCTTGTTCCCGTGGAGCGACGAATGTCGACGGGCCGTCAGTCGTGGCTGCACCGGGACAAGCCCGGTGGCGTCGTTACGGCAAGATCACGCACGCTGATTTAGCGACCAATCAGCTTGTCAAAGTCTTCCTCGGTCAACACCGGCACGCCGAGCTCTTTTGCCTTGTCTAACTTGCTGCCCGCCTTTTCGCCGGCCACTACGTAGTCTGTCTTCTTGGACACGCTGCCGGTTGACTTGCCACCGAGCTCCTTGATCAAATCTTCAATCTCGTCGCGACTGTAGCGGGTCAGGGTGCCCGTTACGACAAAAGTCTTGCCGCTCAAGTCTTTGCCGCCCACCTCGGCAGGCGTCGGCCGTGGATCCTCGGTCAATTTGAGGCCGAGCGTCTGGAGGTCCTCGAGCGTTTTTTTGCCGGCGGCGCTTAGAAAGAACTTGTGGATACTTTCGGCGCGCTCCTGGCCGATGCCTTCGACCTGGGCCAGGCGCTCCGCGGTGGCGTGCATCAGCTTGTCCATGCTGCCGAACTCCTGGGCCAGCAGATCGGCTACATGCTCGCCAACATGGCGAATACCGAGACCAGTCAAGACCCGCGTCAGGCCGCGCTCCTTGCTGGCGGCGATGCCGTCCAGCAGGTTCTGGGCGGATTTCTTGCCCACGCGCTCGAGTTCAAGGAGTTGCTCCAGAGTTAGACGATAGAGGTCCGGAATGGAGCGGACCAAGCCGGCGTCCACGAGCTGATCGACCAGGGCCGTGCCGAGCCCCTCGATGTCCATGGCATTGCGGTGGGCATAAAAGCGGAGGCGCTCCTTGAGCTGCGCCGGGCAAGCCGGGCCCGTGCAGCGGAAGTAAGCTCCACCTTCTTCCCGTTCCACCGCCGCACCGCAGACCGGACACTTGGTTGGGAAACCGAACGGCTTCTCTTCCCCGGTTCGGGCAGCGGGCTCGGAGCGGATAACGTAGGGAATAATTTCCCCCGCCTTTTCGACGAGCACCATATCGCCCACGCGTATGTCCTTGCGGGCGATTTCATCGGCGTTATGCAAACTGGCCCGGCTCACGGTGGTGCCGGCCAGCTTGACCGGCTCGAGGTGGGCCACCGGCGTCAAGATCCCTGTTTTGCCGACTTGCACTTCCACCTTGAGCAGCTTCGTCAAGGCCTGCTCGGCCGCGTATTTGAAGGCGACTACCCAGCGCGGCGCCTTGCTGGTGGCGCCGAGCCGGCGCTGCTGGGTCAGGTCGTTCACCTTGATGACCATGCCATCGGTCTCGTAAGGCAAGTCGTGACGGCGCTCGGCCCAACTGGTGCAATGTTCCAGCACGGCGTCAATATTGTCGAACCGGGCTGTGTTGGGATTGAGAGGGAAGCCGTATTCGCGCAGCAGCTGCAAAGCCTCCGAGTGCGTTTTGACGGCGACGCCCTCGACGGCGCCGAGGGAGTAAACAAACAGGCGCAGGCGACGCTCGGCCGAGAGACGGGGATCGAGCAGCTTGAGCGAACCGGCCGCGGAGTTGCGCGGGTTGGCAAACGGCTCCAGGTTCCTGGCAATGCGGTCGCGGTTGAGCCGCGCCAGCTCGGCGCGCGTCATGTAGACTTCGCCGCGGGCCTCAAATAATGCCGGCGGCTGGCGGGCGCGCAGGCGCAACGGCAGTTCCCGGATCGTCTTC
>DASZFN010000982.1:0-9489 GCA_035939715.1 Gemmataceae bacterium
GATGCCTGGCATAACGTGCTGCCGTCCACGGTGATCAACAACGGCAATGGCACCTTCACGGTGCAACTGACCGGCATAACGGCAGGCATGTCGTACTACATCCAGGTCAGTGCCTTGGCCGGGACCACCCAAAATGTGGGCGCTTTCTCGCTGGCCGCCGAGTTCAACAATGATGCGGCCACGACGTTCACGCAGTTGGCCACCGCCACCCTCTCGCAATCGCAAGTCATTGGTTATCAGAGCATGTCAGTGGCGAACTCGGCATTGGTCGAGTTCTCCCTGGCCGCCAGTGCCAACAGCTGGTGGGTCAACTCGGCGGTACGCATGACGGTTTACGATCAGAACAACAATGCTGTGTTCACCGTGGTCGCCTTCGCCGGTCAACCGCTGAGCACGGGTTTCGTCTTCCTGCAATCCGGCAGCTACACGATTCGCTATAACGCCGCCACCCAAACGGGCGCTCCGCTACCTACCATTACCACGACTTTGTCCACGCGCGTCCTCAGCGATCCGATGGATCCCGTGCCGATCGATCCCACGTTGTCCGGAACGGGCGGCACCGGCATCACCATCGGGACGGGTACGGGCGGCGGCGTGGGGACGCTGCCGCTGATCAGCCCCTACAGCAATCCGATTACCAGCCCGACCGTCGCTCCGGCGACCTTGTCCCTCAGTTAAACCATCCGCGTGCGGCGTATTTGACATTCCAGGCTTCACGATTTAGGTCCAACAGGGTTAACGTGATATGAAAGAGCGCATTTGTCTTCGCGGCGTCAGTCATGAAGTGGACGGCATGGCATGGGATGGTTTCAACCTCGTGCGCATCGGCCGCCAGGCTCAAGCGGAGCTGCAACTGAATGACAGCTCCATCAGTCGTTGTCACGCCGAACTGGCCTTTGTCGACTCGCAGGGCTGGTTCGTGCGTGACCTGGGGAGCACGAACGGAACGTTTCTGAACGGCATCCGGATCGGCCCCGAGGAGTGCAAGATTCGCGTGCGCGACCTGCTGCAGGTGGGCAACGTGGTCATGCGTGTGGCCGGCATGGACCAGGCGGAGGTCAGCACCGTTGAGAATTTCTACGGCACCATGCACGTGGAAGCCACGGCGCAGCATAGCTGGGAGCAAGCCTTTGCCGTCGTGGCCCGCCATGTGGCGCAGCATCCTGAATCGGGATCGCAGCTTCTGGGACTGCTGCGTTCCGGGCACGCTCTCCACAACAATCATTCGTTTGACGAGTTACTGCAAGGCAATCTCGAAGATGCCGTGCGGGCGCTCGGGGCACGCCGCGGCGCCTTGCTGCTTGCGGATGAGACGACCGGACAGCTCACGCTGCATGCTTCGACCGGCAAGGCCAGGGAACGGTCGGCCGCCGCGCATTACAGCCGGACTCTGGTGCAGCGCTGCTTGGCGCGCGGCGAATCGCTCCTGAGCAGCGATCTCGGCATGGAAGCAGACTGGCGCTCCGACAGCATCAACAATGCCAACGCCAGCTCCATCCTGTGCGCGCTGCTGCGGTCGCCGCAGCGGCGCCTGGGGGTGCTGTACATGGATCGCGGCGCACTGCAGATGCCGTTCAGCGTTGCGGATCTCCACCTGGCCGACGCCGTGGCCGCCAGCATCGCCGGCAGCATCGAAAGCGGTCAATTCCTGCTGGCCAAGCAACGCTCCTGGTTCATTCAAACCGTGATCACCCTGGCCCAGACCATTGAGCTACGCGATCCGTACACTGCCGGTCATGCCGAGCGCGTCACCGAGTATGCCCTGCTGCTGGCCGACGAGCTGAAGATTCCGGCCCAGGCCCGTCAGCAGATCGAGATCGGCGGTCCGCTGCATGACATCGGCAAGATCGGCGTGCGCGACAGCGTCCTCAGCAAACAGGGCCGGTTGTCGGACGACGAATACGAGCACATGAAATCACACACCGTCAAGGGCGCCGCCATCCTGGGAACCATTCCCGACCTCGAAGCGATCGTACCGATTATTCGCAATCATCACGAGCGCTGGGACGGCCGCGGCTACCCGGATCGGCTGGTCGGCGAGGGCATTCCGTTGGTGTCGCGCATTGTCGCAGTGGCCGACGCCTTCGATGCCATGACCAGCAATCGTCCCTACCGCTCGCCGCTGACCCTTGAGGCAGCCCTGGAGCAGCTACGCCTGGGCATCGGCACTCAGTTCGATCCTCAGTGTGCACGCGCCTTCCTGAACCTGCGGCAGCGACTCAATAGGCTGGTCGAGAGCCAGGCGATGGTTGATACGGTCCCTGAAGTTGACCTGGCGCCGGCTCAAGATGCCCGGCAGGCCGAGTTGGTGTTGGCCTGACCGCCTAAGAAACAGCGGCTAGATCGTTGCCCGGGATGGTGCGCGGCGGGCAGGCCGTTGCCCCGTTTGACTTTGGTCCCGCCTTAACCTAGGCTTGCACAGAGTCTCTTCTACTCGTTGCGAGTCGCCCCCCATGGGTAATACAGCGCCGCATCCGGACAGCAAAGGGACCGGTTCGCCACCAAAGAACCGGCGCTCGGGCGTGCGCCATATCTGCCGCGTCAAAATCCTCTTCAACAAGAACAAGAGCGGCGCCGACGATGAGACCTGGTGTGTCGGCAAGGTCGTAGACGTGTCGCTGCGCGGCATTGCCCTGATTACCAGCCGCCTGTACTTCCCCGGAACCATGCTCACGCTGACGCCGATCATGCCGGGCTGGAAACACGACCGGCAATTGCAGGCGCGCGTGACCAACGTGCGCCAGGACCCGGGACAGTCATGGTGCGCCGGCTGTGAGTTTGCCAGCCCGCTGAACGAGGATGAGTTGCAAATGTTTCTGCAGAATTCCAAGCTCGCGGATATGAGCCCCTTGCAGCAGTCGTAGCCTGCCTGGATTCCTGTCCATTCCTTGGCCACACAACCGGCAGTCTTTCGCGGCGGGAACTCAAGCGATAACGCGATTGCGACCTTCGCGTTTCGCCTGGTAGAGTTTTTCGTCCGCCCGGCCGATCAGGTCCGCGCTACAGATGACCTCAGTGCCGGTGGTAGACGCCACGCCCAGGCTGATGGTGACCTGGTACGGCTTATCCGCGTACTGGAAGGGATGTTCGGCCACCAACTTGCGAACGCGCTCGGCGGCAATGGATGCTTCCTGAACGTCGGTCTCGGGCAGCACAATGGCGAATTCTTCGCCGCCATAGCGGGCCAGTAGCTCGTCCTGGCGGATTTCCTTCTTTACGCAGGCCGCCAGCTCGCGGAGCGTCAAATCGCCACCCAGGTGGCCGAACTCGTCGTTGATCGCCTTGAAGCGATCGATGTCGAAGAGCACGAGCGCCAGGCGCCGGCCGTGACGGGCGGCGCGGACCAGCTCGCGATCGAGGAACTCCATCAAATAGCGCTTGTTGTGGATTTCAGTAAGGGCGTCGATGATGGTCAGGCGATAGATTTCCTCGTGATAGTCCGCCTCGACATTGCCACCGCTCAAGAACCGGTAGATGCAGTTGCCGACGCGCAGGTAATCGCCGTCTTCCAGGCGGCGTTCCGGGGCCGCCACGTTGTTGACAAACGTGCCGTTCATACTTTGCAAATCGATGGCATAGTAGGCGTCGCCGCGAAACTCGATGCAGACATGGCGGCGCGACACCGAGTTGTCGTTGATGAAAATATCGCATTCATTGCTGCGGCCGATAACGAGGGGGCGGTTGCCGAGCGCATGCCGGCGGCCCATGCCCGCTCCGGTTGGATAAATGTGGATCAGGCAAGGATTGCGATTGGCCGACGAAAGCGCCAGGTCTGTCCAGGAGCGACAAGTTTCGGAGAGATTTTCCATAAGTCAACAAACCATGGGGGGCGCACCGGCGCGCCGGCATTGCCATCCTGCAAAGCCAAAGACGAGCCTTCCTGTAAGTCTAGCTTATGATCGGCCATTGCGGAGGGCCAGAATGTTCCGTCTATTGAGCTGAGGAAAGCTATTGCCGCGTTGCTAGGTGCGGCCGAAGAAAGTACATTGCGTATATACACAGCCCCTCACAATGGCGGTCCAAGCCAGGCGGGGGAGGTGGCTCAGGGCCTGGAAGATGCTCATTGGCAAAATCGTCATCGAAGATGCTCATTTGAAAAAGGGGAGATGAGCATCTTCCTCGCCTAACGCATGTCCTTGACGCGTAAGGCGTAACAACATGCCGAGCGAACTTTTCTCACCGAAGATGCTCATTTGAAGCTACCGGGGGGACGGCTCCTTTCCTCTGTCAGTTTTGGAGCCATCTTCACTGCGGATCAGCGGCGTGTAACCTGCGTTTGAACTATGCCAATTGCGCGGAAACAGGAAATAGTCTCTAACCTAGCGGCCGAAATCCATGTAGTCCTTCGCGGAGGGCTCGCTCGAGCCAGGAGAGGGCTTGCTTGCTTCCTCAAAAACATGCCGCGCATGCAAAACAATCGCTGCGACCAAGGCGGCCACCAGGATGATTCGTAACGGGCCTTTGATCCACGGTCGCAGCGACCGCACATAGGGAAGCTCGGGTAGCCAGCCGAATAAAGGCGCGACAAATAGCAGAACGGCGTGAAGCATGGTTAACTCACCGAAGAAATGACCAATCACCAGCAAGCTGAACCAGCCGACGACCGCGGGACCGACCCAGGCTGAACTCAGACGCAAACTGGACGCCGCCAGGGCGACAATCGCTCCGCCGGCCAGCGCGGCGGCGAGGGGAAGCCCGAGCTGCCCTCCCGTGGCATAGCCGGAAAGCATGACGGTCAGCCCTGCCCCGCCACAGACACCGGCGAGCACTACCGGCGCGGACACCGGCGCCCGGCGTGCCAGCAAAATCATGAGCATCCAGACTAATGCCAACGCCGCCGCAAGGCTGGCCAGGATGACCCCTGTCTGAAGGGAAGACCACTCTCGAGAATTCGGTCCGGCAAAATCAGTGATATACCGGCTTTTGTATAAGAGCGCGGGCGCCGTACCAGCCGCTACTACCAGCCTTACAATGATTCCCAACCAAACCGGAATCTTGGGCAGTGCCGCAAAACCTTCCACGGCTAAAGCGACGGGGAACACCACGAGCAGGAGACGACCGGCGCAGTCAGACGGCGGCCAATGCGGCACAAGGCCAAGAATCCAGCATCCCAAATAAAAGCCAGTGCCGAGGGCTAGTATCCAGGCGAGAGCCGTGCGGCCCGCGCCGGACCTGCGCCATGGCTGCGCGATTACGAAAAGCGCCAGCACCGCGGCCAGGGCCGCAGCACCGAGCGCTTTCATAAGCAGATTGATCGTCTCAGGATCTGGCATGGGGAAAGCCTTCCTGCAACGGAGAGCGCTTCCACAGCATTCTCAGCCCGCCGCGCCGGCCTATGGCCGGCGCAGCGAGCTGCGGCCGCGCGCCCTTTGGACTGCCGCTAGTTCTTCACGCCTTCGAAGCTGATGGCCACCTTCACCTCGTCGCCGAGAGCTTGCAGCATCTTGTCCATGCCGAAGTCCGAGCGCTTGAGCGTCAGGTCGGTGGAGTAGCCTGTGCGGTACTTGCCTTTCGGGAATTCCGCCTTGGCGCCCCCCTTCAGAGAAAACGTGATTTGCTTGGTGGTACCGTGCATGGTCAGGTCGCCGGTGACATCATAGCCGCCGTCAATGGCCTTGACCCCGGTGCTTTTGAACTCCAGCGTGGGGAATTGCTTTACATCGAAGAAGTCCGGAGTGCGCAGATGCTCGTCGCGCTTCTTGTTGTTGGTGTCCACGCTTTCCGGCTTGATGCTGAGCGTGAACGATGACTTGCTGGCATCATCCGGGTCGATCGTGAAGCTGCCGGAAAACTCATTGAAGCGGCCGAAGACGTGGCAGAGGCCAATGTGCGAGATTTTGAAATACACGGAGGAATGCACGGGATCGATCCCGTAGTCGTCGGCGGCGCGCACCGGCGTTGCCGCCAGACCGGACGCGAGCACCAAGGTTGCCAGCACCAAACCGTAGAGACGCGTGCGCATAGTCAGACTCCTTTTCTAGAAGGCCTGCGAAACACTGAATCAGTGACAGGTCACGAGACTGCGTATTGAGGAGATGGGCACCCTCCAAACCGTAAACGTACAAACGAGGACTGCTCAACGAACCCCCGTTGGGGCCGGTCAATTCTCAATATCCTCTTCGAGACGATCCAGAAACTCATAAAGCGTCTGCAGCTCCTCCGGCCTGAGGGCGCTCATCATTTCCTGCACGGCCGCGTGCTGATCGGGAAAACTTCGCGCCAGTTGTTTGCGCCCCGCGGGCATTAAGAACAGCCGGTTGGCACGCCGATCCTGCTTATCCGGCCGCCGTTCCACCCAGCCGTTCGTTTCCATGCGATCGATCATGCCGCAGATGTTGCCCTTGGTGACCAGCATGCGCTGCGCCAGTTCCTGCTGCGTGATGCCCTCGCCCATCGCCAGCGTGGCGAGGATGTCGAATTGCGGCAGCGACAGGCCGCGCTCTTCCAGCAGCCGCTCCAGGCGCCGTTCCATGCGCAAATAGGTACGCACGAGTTGCAACCAGGTCCGCAGCTCCAGTTCGTCGCGTTCGAGGAGGACCGGCAGCCGTTGCCTTCCCGCGCTCCTTCCCTTATGGCTCGGCATAAGGTTTAGTTCTAAACTAATACTATACCGCCTGTCAAGCGCAATTACTGTTCAGTAGAATGTGCGAAGCTACCGATCATCCTCCTGGAACAAATCATGAGCCTGGCGATTGAAACGCAGCAGTTGAGCCGCTACTTCGGTGATTTCTGCGCTGTAAACGGCATCGACCTCCGCGTCGAGCGTGGCACTTTCTATGGGTTCCTCGGCCCCAACGGCGCCGGCAAGTCGACCACCATGAAAATGCTCACCGGACTGCTGGCGCCATCGCAGGGAGAAATGCGCGTACTCGGACGAAACCTGCTCGAGCCGCGTCAAGCGCTGGAGGTCAAGGGTCGGGTCGGCGTGATTCCGGAGGACCTGGCGCTGTTCGATAATCTCACGGCGCGCGAATACCTGACCTTCATCGGCCGCATGCATCTTTTGCCGCGCGATACCATTCGCAGCCGCAGCAGCGAATTGCTGGCCCTGCTTGGCCTGGAAGGCGAGGACAAGAAGGTTACCCTGGAGTTTTCGCATGGCATGCAAAAGAAGCTGGCTCTTGCCGCCGCGCTGCTGCCCAATCCCGATTTGCTGTTTCTCGACGAACCGTTTGAAGGGGTCGATGCCGTCACCTCGCGCATTATCCGCGACCTGCTCAAGGGCTATGTGGCCCGCGGCTCCACCGTCTTCCTGACTTCCCACGTGCTGGAGATTGTCGAGAAGCTGTGCACGCACGTCGGCATCATCGTCAAGGGGGAGCTGGTGGAACAGGCTTCGCTGGAAGCGCTGCGGCAGGGCCGTTCGCTGGAGGAGCGTTTTCTGGAAAGGGCAGGAGCCGATTCGGAAGCGACGCCGAAGATCGCCTGGCTCGAGGAGGGCGTGTCGTGAACTGGGAGCATTTCCGCGCCTTCCTCTGGCTGCGCTGGCGGTTGCGCGTCAACCAGTTCAAGCGCGCCGGCACCGCCAACGCCGTCATCCTGGCCATTCTGGCCGGCCTGGCCGTGATCCTCGGCATTCTGGCGTTTCTCATTTTCTTGCTGGTCGGCGCCTTCGGACTGCGCGACGTGTCTGCCCCTGTCATCATGTATGTCTGGGACGGTTTGATCGCGGCGTTGCTCTTTTGCTGGGCCATCGGCCTGCTGGCGGAACTGCAGCGCTCGGAGGTGCTGACGCTGGACAAGTTCTTGCATTTGCCGGTGTCGCTTGCCGGCGTATTTCTGATCAATTATCTCAGCTCACTATTCAGCATGACCCTGCTCGTGTTTGTCCCGGGCATGCTCGGGCTCATCATTGGTCTCGTCATCGCCCGCGGCCCGGCCATGCTCCTGCAGGTGCCGCTGGCAGCGGCCTTTCTTCTCATGGTGACGGCCCTCACATATCAGTTCCAGGGCTGGCTGGCGTCGCTCATGGTCAATAAACGCCGGCGCCGCACGGTCATCGTCGTTGTCACCATGGCATTCGTGCTGGTCTTTCAGTTGCCGAACCTCCTTAACATCATTCGGCCCTGGAAGAACACGGCCAACCAGATAGACGAGCTAGAAGCCCTTCACCAGGCCGAGAAAGAAGAAATACGCCAGGCCGAATCTCTGGCGGGGACTGCGGCAGAGCGTACGAAGCGTCGCGAAGAGATTCAGCAGGAGTATAAGCCGCGGCTGCTCGCACAGGAAAAACGCAATGAGGAAACAAAGCTGCATGAACTGGAACAGCTACAACACACGCTCAGAATTATCAACTTCGTGGCGCCTCCTGGGTGGCTGGCGCTTGGGGCGATGGCCGCCTTTCAGGGAGAGATGCTGCCCGCTCTGCTTGGCACCCTGGGTTTGGGGTTGATCGGCATAGCGAGCTTGTGGCGGTCCTACACAACCATCGTTCGCCTGTATACGGGCCAGGTGACTTCGGCACGCAGAAAAGCGGCGCCGGCGGCCGTCCCCAGAAGCGACGCAGGCCCCCCGCGCCTGCTGGAGAAGCAGCTTCCGTGGATGTCCGAGCATGCCGCCGCCATCGCCCTGGCAAGCTTTCGCTCGCTGTTGCGGGCTCCCGAGGCGAAATTGATGCTCCTGTCCCCCGTCTTCATCGTTATTGCCCTGGTCGGGCTTTTCTTCAGCAAGCGGGATCTTATTCCGGAAGCGTATCGGCCCCTGGTGGGTTTTGCGGTCACCGCGCTGATCCTCATGACGATGATTCAGCTGCTCGGCAACCAGTTCGGTTTTGATCGCAACGGCTTTCGCGTCTACGTCCTGTGCGGGGCGCGGCGCAGCGACATTCTTCTTGGCAAGAACCTTGCGGTGGCGCCGTTCGCTCTGGGCATGGTGCTGCTGCTCGTGGTGATCCTCCAGGTAATGTCCCCCAGCCGCCTGGATCATTTTCTCGCGATCTTCCCATTGGCGACTTCCATGTTTCTGGTATTTTGCCTGCTTGCCAATCTGCTGTCGATCATCGCGCCCGTGCCGATCGCCTCGGGCTCGCT
The DNA here is from genome assembly GCA_035939715.1 of Gemmataceae bacterium. Lineage (GTDB taxonomy): Bacteria > Planctomycetota > Planctomycetia > Gemmatales > Gemmataceae > DASZFN01. The sequence continues at coordinate 9,030 of DASZFN010000982.1, forward strand.
TAAACCGAGGAACATCAAAGGCATTCCACTGCTGCTTCACTTCTCGTTTGTCCTTGTGTTTCCACCTGCCATGAGCGTGCTGCTTCTTCCCTACGGCGTAGAGGCCGCGCTGGAACGGACAGGCTGGGGGCACGGGCTGCCCATCTATTTGGTGCTGGCGCTCAGCGAATGCGTAGCCATCGTTTTCCTGTATCGCGCGGCCTTGACCTGGGAGGGTCTGCTGCTTCAGGCACGCGAGCAGAAAATACTGGACGTGGTCACCGCCAGAACGGAGTAAGAGTGCATGGCTTCGGACAAAAATAATGTCCGCCCACTAGCTGACCTTTGCCGCGACCCCTGCCGGCTCGTCCGGCAGGTGAAACAGTTCGGCAGCTAGAAAGGCCGGTCCGAGCTTCGCGTCGACCCCTGCCGGCTTGTCCGGCAGGTGAAGGAGTTCAGGCAGCCTGTGCACACGAAGCGG
>DASZFN010000983.1:0-14173 GCA_035939715.1 Gemmataceae bacterium
GGAAATTTTTTCTCAGCTCCTCCATCTTGGCGCGCACTCGTTTGGCCGTTTCTAGGGCATTGGAGCCGGGGAGTTGGTAGATCGATAACGCCACGGACGGCTGCCCGTTGAGCGTGCACACTTGATCATACGCCTGAGCGCCGAGCTCGATATTGGCAACGTCGGAGAGTCGAACCAGGCGGCCCAGGGAGTCCGTTTTCAGAATCATATCGGCGAACTGCTCGACATCGGTCAGGCGCCCCATGGTGCTCATGGTGAACTGGAAAACTTGGCCGGAACCGACGGGCGGCTGGCCCAGCTGCCCGGCCGCCACCTGCGTGTTCTGCTGCTCGATGGCCTGCACGACGTCGGTGGCACTGAGGCCGCGCACGGACATCTTCTCCGGGTCGAGCCACAAGCGCATGCTGTAATCGCGCTGGCCCAGGTAAGTAATGTCGCCGACGCCGTTGAGGCGCGCCAATTCATCGCGCAGTTGGATGGTGGAGTAGTTGCTCAAGTAAAGGTTGTCCCGGCTGCGGTCGGGCGAAAACAGGTTGACGATCATGAGCACGCTGGGCGACTTCTTCTTGACGGTCACGCCGCGGCGCTTCACAAGATCGGGCAGGATCGGCGTGGCCAGCGACACCCGGTTCTGCACGAGCACCTGCGCCATGTTCAGATCGACGCCGTTCTGGAACGTGACCGTGAGCGTGTACGTGCCGTCGTTGGTGCACTGCGATGACATGTACAGCATGTTCTCGACGCCGTTGACCTGCTGTTCAATGGGCGCGGCCACGGTATCGGCGACCACCTCGGCATTGGCGCCGGGATAGATCGCGGACACCTCCACCGTGGGCGGCGTGATCTCGGGGTACTGCGCGATGGCCAGCGTCCAGACGGCAATGAAGCCCGCCAGGGTGATGATGATCGACAGCACCGAGGCGAAGATCGGCCGGTTGATGAAGAACTTGGAAAACAAGAACGCCTCTCACTTCTGCTGGATCGATTCGCGATGGCTGCCTGCCGGATGTTTGCCGGCGCCGTTCGTATGCACGACGGCGGGAATCTTCGGCTGCACCGGCGCCGGCCGCCGGGAGATTGCAGCCGCCAGCCGCAATACGCCAATCGTAAGCACGTCGAGCGCCACCTGGCCGGCGCGGCGCACGAAGCGCGCCTGAAAGAGGCGCGATTCACCCAGCCAGTCAATGGTGTAAAAGAAAACCGGCGTCAGCACGATGCCGAATAACGTCACGCCCACCATGCCGCTGAAGACTGCCGTGCCCAGGGTCCGCCGCATCTCGGCGCCGGCGCCGTGGGAGATGAGCAACGGCAGCACGCCCAGGATGAAAGCAAAGGAAGTCATGACGATGGGCCGCAGGCGTAGCTTGCACGCTTCCAGGGTCGCTTCACGGCGCGACTTGCCCTCCTGGCGCTGCAGCTTGGCAAACTCCACGATGAGGATGGCATTCTTGCTCGCCAGTCCAACCAGCACCACAAAGCCGATCTGCGTGAAGATGTTGATATCCTGGTTGGCGATGTTTACACCGGTGATGGCGCTCAAGAGACACATGGGGACGACCAGGATCACCGCCAGGGGCAGCGACCAGCTCTCGTACTGGGCGGCCAGCACCAGGAACACCATGACCACGGCGAAGGCAAAGATGATCATGGCGGTGTTGCCGGCCAGCAGCTCCAGGTAGGACATGTCGGTCCATTCAAAGCTCATGGCTTGCGGCAGCTCGGCGCGGGCCAGGCGCTCGAGCAGATTGATGGTGTCGCCGGAGCTGACTCCCGGTGCAGAACCTCCGTTGACCGATGCCGCCGGGTACATGTTGTAGCGTGTCAGGATCAGCGGCCCGTTCGACTCGCGCTGGTTGGCCAGGGAGCCGACCGGCACCATGGCGCCGCGACTGTTGCGGATCTTGAGCTGGGCCAGGCTTTCCGGCTGCTGGCGGTATTCCGGCTCCGCTTGCACGATCACTTGCCAGGTGCGGCCAAAGCGATTGAAGTCGTTGATATAAAGCGAGCCCTCGTAAGCTTGCAGCGTTTCCGCGAATTTCTGCATGCTCACGCCGCGCATCATGCATGCCCCGGCGTTCGGGTCGATGTGCAATTGCGGCACGTTGGCCCGGAACACCGAAAACAGCCCGAGCAAGCGCGGGCCACCGTCCGGCCCGGCGAGCCACGGAGTCTTCTGTGGGTCCGGCATGTTGGCCTTGCGGCAGAGGTTTTCAATTTGCTCTTGCAGCGCCTTCGGACCTAGGTCGCCGCGGTCCTCGATCATGATAGTGAAGCCGCCGGAGCGGCCGACGCCGCGCACCGGGGGAGGCCCGAACACGTTGATAATGGCGCCTTCGATCTTGGCAAACTCCTGCCGCAGTTCATTGGCAATGACATCGCTGGACAGGCTCGGGTCGCGGCGCTCGTGGTAGGGCTTCAGGTTGATGAACATGGAGCCGAAGTTCGAACCAGCGGCATTGAGCACGAACGATTGGCCGGACATCACGGTGGCATGCCAGATGCCCGGACGTTCATCGAGCTCGCCCTCGTCCAGAAAGCGGGTGATGTGGTCGATCCGTTTCATGATCTGCGAAGTCCGTTCCGTGGACGCGGAGTCCGGCAGTTGCACGTTGACCATCAAGTAGCCCATGTCCTGCGAGGGAATGAAACCGCGCCGCGTGCCTTTGAATTCCTTGTAGGTGAGCAGGATCAGGCCGCCGTAAATCAGCAGCGCAACAACGCTCACGCGCAAGACGCCCCCGACCAGGCGGACGTAACCGTTCGTCGCCCCACGAAATGCCGCATTAAAGCCGCGGAAAAACCTGCCGAGCAAGTAGTTCAGCGGCCCCGCCGCGAGCCAGCCGAGCAGCCCGCCCGCGCACGCCGCGGCGACAGTCGTCATCCAGGGCGCTTTGTGAATCCACTCGCCTGGGGCGCTGGCCGGCAACCACTCCACGGCCCGTACCAGCCAGGGCGTGAGCCATACCCATCCCAGCCAGGCTCCTGCCAGCAGGAATGCCAACCTCGGCAGAGGCGCGCCGATGGCCTGTTCACGCGGGCGCAGCAACAGGGCCGTCAACGCCGGGCTCAGCGTCAACGAATTAAATGTCGAGATAATGGTCGAGACGGCAATGGTGAGGGCAAACTGCCGGAAAAACTGTCCCGTGATACCGCTGATAAAGGCGCACGGCACGAACACCGCGCTCAGCACCAGGCCCACCGCGATCACCGGCCCCGACACCTGCTTCATGGCCACCAGCGTCGCTTGCCGAGGCGACAGTCCGTTCTCGATGTGATGCTCGACCGCCTCGACGACCACAATGGCATCGTCCACGACAATGCCGATCGCCAGGACCAGCCCGAAAAGGGTGAGGTTATTCAGACTGAAGCCGATGGCCGCCATGGCCGCAAACGTGCCGATGATGGCCACGGGCACCGCCACAAGCGGGATGATTGCCGAGCGCCAGTTCTGCAGGAACAACAGCACGACGACGGCCACCAACGCGATGGCGTCGCGCAGTGTCTTCACGACTTCGAGGATGGATTCCCTCGTGTACGGCGTCGTATCGAAGCCAATCGTGTAATCGACGCCGTTGGGAAACGACTTCTTGAGCTCTTCCATCTTCGCCAGCACGCGATCATAGACATCAAGGGCGTTGGCGTCCGGCATCTGGAATATGGCCAGGAACACCGTCGGCTGGCCGTCGAGGCGTACGGAGATGTCCTGGTTCTTGGCGCCAAGCTCCACGCGGCCCACGTCCTTGATCCGCGTCAGACGGCGGTCGCGGCCAGTCTTCACGACAATGTTCTCAAACTGCTCGACCTCCGTAAGCCGGCCCAGGGTGCTCAGTGTGACCTGCGATTCCTGGCGGCCGCTGATCGGCTCCTGCCCGATGGCCCCGGTCGCGACCTGTTGGTTCTGCTCGGCAACGGCGGCCAGAACATCGGACGCCGAGAGAGAGCGCGCGGACAGCTTGGCGGGATCCACCCAGATGCGCATGCTGTAATCGCGCTGCCCGAACAGGAAGACATCGCCGACGCCTTGCACCCGCGCCAGCTCGTCCTTGATCTGCATCAGGGCGAAATTGCTCAGGTAAAGCTGGTCGTAGGTGCCGTCGGGAGAATTGATGGCCAGGCCCATGAGGATGTCGGGAGAGCGTTTGATGGTCGTCACGCCGGTGGCCTTGATGACATCGGGCAGCTGGGGGACGGCCAGGTTGACGCGGTTCTGCACGAGCACCTGCGCCACGTTGAGGTTGATGCCCGGGTAAAACGTCACCGTCAGGTTGTAGCTGCCGTCGTTGGCGCATTGCGAGGACATGTACATGATGCCCTCCACGCCGTTGACCTGCTGTTCGATCGGCGCCGCCACGGAATCGGCGACTTCCTTGGCGCTGGCGCCGGGGTAATTGCAGGCGACCTGAACGGTCGGCGGCGTCACGGATGGGAACTGGGCAAGCGGCAGCGTGAAGAGGGAGATTCCCCCGGCCAGGGTGATGACAATCGACAACACCGCGGCAAAGATCGGCCGGTTGATGAAAAATCGTGAGATCACAACACACCAGCAGCTTCGGAAAATCGGACTGTTGCGGCGCTTGTGCTAAAGGAGCAGCGGACGAGCCGCAAGGTTCATTTGCCGCCCGAGGGCCTGTTCTGTACCTCGTGATTCTGGCCCTTTGCCCCCCGGCCGCTGCTGCCTGCTGCAGATGCCGGTTCGTCCTCATTGGAGACGATGGGCATGGGAACGGGATCGTCGCCCGGATTAACTTCCATCCCCGGTCGCACGCGCTGCAGTCCGCTCACCACGACGCGGTCGTCGGTTTTCAAACCGCTCGTAATCACGCGCAGGCCGTCGTGAAGCCGGCCTATTTTTATCGGGCGGGATTCAACCTTGTCGCTTTTATCGACCACGTACACATACTTGCGCCCCTGGTCGCTACTGATGGCCTGTTCGGAAATGAGGGTCGCCTGGTAGGGCGTGCCCACCGGCAGCCGGATGCGCACAAACATGCCGGGGCTAAGGGCATGGTCCGCGTTTTTGAACAGGCCGCGCAGCCGCCAGGTGCCCGTATCGGCATCCACGCGATTATCGGCGAAGTTGATCGTGCCTTGCCGGGGAAAGGCATCTTCGTCTGCCAGGCCAAGGAGCACGGGCAGGCCGGCGTCGGTGGCCCACTTGATCTTGTCCTGGCGAAACAGCCGCTGCAGGCGCAAGGTTGTGCGCTCGTCCAGATCGAAATAGGCGTAGATCGGATCTAGCGACACGATGGTGGTGAGCGGCGTCTCATCCGCCTTGACCATATTGCCCGGATCGATCATGCGGCGGCTGATCCGCCCGTTCTGCGATGCCAGCACCTTCGTGAACTCCATGTTCAATCGGGCCATGTCCCTGGCTGCCCTGGAAACCGCCAGCGCTCCGACGGCCTCCGTGCGGTCGCCAGTCGTTCGGTCGAAATCTTCGCGCCCCATGGCGCCCTTGGGATAAAGAGTCAACGCCCGCTGATAATCCGCTTCCAGCCGTTTGAGGTGCCCTTCACTCTGCGCCACGTTGCCCTCGGCACGGGCCAGCTCCGCCTTGTACGGGCGCGGATCGATTTCAAAAAGGACGTCCCCCTTCTTGACGTCGGCCCCTTCCGTGAAATGCATCTTGTCCAGATAGCCCGAAACACGCGCGCGCACCTCGACGGCGTTGACGGCATCCAGACGTCCCGGGAAGTCTTCGTAGTCGGTGACCTGCCGGGTGACAGGCAGGCTGACCTTCACTTCCGGTGTCTGTGGCGGCGGTGGCAGCTGCGCCTGCCCGCGCTCGCAGCCGGCACAGAGCGCACCGCACAGGATGCAAAGCCACTGCCACTTTCCCGGAATCCAGGCATTTCTCCTGATCATAGGTAAACCCCCCTTCGGCATGGCAGGTTCCGTCCCGATTGAGCGTCATTTCGAGCGCGGCGTGTGCCGCTCCGCATCGCTGAGGATGCCGTTGAAGACGACATCGACAATGTCCTTGGCCTGCGCTTCAAACTTTTTCTTCCGCCCCGTGAAATAGTTGTTGAACATGGTGCCGTACACGAGGTCGCTGAATACATCGGTGATGCGTTCGACCGGCATGTCGCGGATTCTGCCCCGGGCAATGAGCGTGCGATAGAGCTCGTGCCAGCGCTCGAGGCTTTCCTCGCGCTGCTTGCAGTAGCTCGCCTCCTTGCCGCGGTGCTTGAACTGGGCGCGTTCCTGCATCATGAGTTCGACAAAATCGGGGTGCTCGGCGAAGAAAGCCAGGTACAGACGCACCGCCTCTGCAATTTGCTCCAGGGGATCTGCCAGCGCCGCAATACCGTCCTCGACGCTTTTCTTCATGCGGTCCATGGCCCGATCCACGGCGGCGAAGAACAACTCTTCCTTGCTGGCGAAGTAGCGATACAGCGTACCCTTGCCCACACCCAGCTCGTCCGCGAGAAGCTGCGTATCCGTCTCCGGGTAGCCATGCCGGGCGAAGAGCCGGGCGGCGGCATCCAGGATCTCTTCCCGGCGAATCGCCCAGAGTGCTTCACTTGCCGGTTTGCGTGGCTTTTTTGCGGTGATGCTTTTCATAAAAGATTTAAGTTGAACGGGAGTTGACTGACTAGTCCGTCAGGCGTTGTCTCATATTACTTTTCTGGCGCCGGACTGGCAAGGGATCTTCGCCTAGAACGCATCTCCTGGTATAGGCTCGTTGCCCGCCCGCGTGAGCAAGGCCTCGTATACCGGACCGTTGATGCCGTTGCTGATCATGCGCACCGAGCCGTCGCCGAAGAGGAAGTTCACGCCGCCCGGATGATAGCTCGACGTCGCATCGGCGTCGAAGACGAGCTGGTCGTTGGGAATGTGGCTGCGGCTGCCGTGCGACAGCACCAGGGCCGAAGCCGCCTCGGCGTTGGCAAGCTGGTCGGCCGGATCGGGGTAACGCTGGGCCGGCACCACGCCGCCGGTGACGGCGCCGGTCCAGGTGACCTTGGACATATTGGTGGCGCGCTCGCCAACGAAGAGCGTATTGCTTAGCCCATCAGTGATATCGGCAGTCCGAAAACGCTTATTGCGCAGGAAGGCGCCGTTGTTGTCGAAGGCGTCGCTGCTGACGCCCAGCACGCCGTTCATGGCCGTATAGTTGGCCCGGGCCACATCGACCAGCGGATTGCCGTTGGCGTCTACCACGGTGAAGGTGTTCAGCGTAATGTCCGAGGGGCAGACAAAGATCGGCAGGACCGTTACGCGCGCGTCGGCATTCAGCGGATCACGGATGTCCAGGTCAAAGCGAATCCGCTGCTTGAGATTTCCTTGCTCCAGGTCGTCGAGCAGGAAGGCGGCCCAGCCCCAGCCGGGGCCGAGGTCCGAATTGTCGGCCGCCACCTGCGTCTGATAGCCGGGCGGAAAGCGGCCGGTATTATCGTGGTAGTTGTAAAGCGCCAGGCCGATCTGCTTGAGGTTGTTCTGGCACTTAGCCCGATTCGAGGCCTCGCGAACCCGCTGCACGGCCGGCAACAGCAATCCTACCAGCACGGCGATGATGGCAATCACTACCAGCAATTCGATCAGGGTGAATCCTCTACGAGCGCTCACAACAATCTCCTTTTGCGATATTACTGGAGATGCTCCAGGTTATAACTCAATGAATACTCCAACGCTTCCGGAACTTTCCACGGCGACGCCGGCATGCACATCCTCCCCGCGGGAAGCATGGGCCGGCGCGGCTATTACGGCTGCGCATACCGCATGGTGCGCGGCTCTCGTTGCGCGTACCGGCATGCCCGGCTGATACAGCCGTGGCGCGCTAGTGATTCGTCAACCGTCGAATGAGGGATGGTCCAAATCGTTTAACCCGGAGCCAGCGGCGACGGCGGTCAGCGGACTGTTATCGCCCGTCGCCGCTGGCTCCGCGTTAAGCGACTCATCAATCAACGATTGACAAGCACTAGTTAGTTAGCGACTCACGGAGTAGTTAGGCGTCCTGGAGCAGGCGAGGAGGAGGATCGAGGGGTGCAAGCGATCGAGGAAAGGGAGTTTCACTGGCGGTTGACAGCCAGGCGCAGGTCGCCCAGTGCGGTTGCCACGCCAGGATCGCAGGAGGGGGAGCGACCGCCCCGGTGGCAAGCCAGTGCGTGACGCCGCCCTGGCATTTCAACGAGGCAAAACCGGCCAGCCATTTGCCTTTGTGCGATTGCTTCGCGGACGAGGAGGCTTTCTTTTGGCAGCACGCGGCTTCCGCTTGCGCGTGCGCGGGCTCGCTGCCGGCGCAATGCCGGCAACCGCCACGACCTTCGATCTGGTCGCGCTGGCGGGTCGTGTACCAGCCTTCTGCTTTCGGCCGCTCGGCGTACGCCGGCGGCTCGACCTGGTTGGCCCGCGCCCAGGCCCAGTGCTCCTCGGGACTGAAACAACAGCATTGCGTCCAGCATTGCTCCGGCGTTGCGCAGCCGCACGGATGGTCCTGGCAAGGAAAGGGCTGGCCGCGATACTTGCCGGGAAGATTGGGCAGAGGGAACCCGGCAGCCGTGGCCACGTAGCAGCACAGGGCCAGGCAGGCAGCCAGCCGCTGCGCCAGTGGTCGTTTCGTCGCTTGCCGCTTCGTTGCCGCCATCGGAGTCGATCCCGGTTGCGTTCGCCCATGCCGGTCGAGGTATGATTGTATGCGGATAGCCGCCGCGCAGCAAATGGCAAGGACGCCACTGGCCCCTCGAGCTCGTGGCCACGGCTTGATGGCACGCATGCGTGGCGTCTTGCGTATGGAACTATCGATTCTTGCAAGCAGTTTCAAATAGCGTCGGCGACATGATATACTGCGACTAACGATCCCGTGGAGCAGGCCTGCCATGGCGCCAAAAAACGGTCGATCCGGTGCAAAAACCAAAGGAAAATCGGCCGCTGGGCTCGCGGCAAAAAACGCGTTCGCGGAGGAGCTTGTGACACCACAGGATAGAGCCGAACTACTTCAGGCTCAAGCCCATGAGACCTTCCTGAGGGAGTTGCCGGCACTTCTGGAGAATCGCTCCGGCCAGTGCGTAGCTTACCAAGGCAAGACGCAACTGGCTGTGGATTCAGGAAAAACCGCGCTCCTGCAAAAGTGCCTGCGGCGTGGGTTTGATCCCAAGGAACTCTTGGTGCGAAGAATCCATCCAGGTGCCGACGAACCACCTACTCTCTTTGAGCCGCAAATGCCCGCGCACGCTAAAGGCCAAGGGCAATCCAGCTAATGTGCCTGTGGCTTGCCTACGTCCAGCACGCGGTGGAGAAGCCCAGTGGCGATCCACATTGACGATTGTCCGTTTTTCGAGAGCGCCAATGCGTCCGTATTCTGCTACCTGGTCAGGCATGCCTCAAAGCCTCTTGCTAACTCCGGTTGTCCAGACGTGGGTTTCGTTTCGTCGCCGAGCCTGAGGTAGTAAAAACCCTGTCTTTCTTTGCGTGGCTCAAGACCAGATCGAACCGCCCCGCAGAATTTGGCGACGTCCTCAGTCGGCACCAGGTAACGTCGTTGATTCCATCGAACGAGCAGCAGTTCAGCGGGCGGATCGCCTTTCTTTGCTTTCCGATCCAATTTCCAGGCAATCTTCAGAACACCTTGCTGTTCGGTGATGCTTCCATGGTCCTGGTCATAAAGCCCACCGCAACCGCTTAGGCGAAAGATCGCGCCCGCCTCCGGCGAGAGGATGAGCGATAGATTTGCTCCCAGGCCGTCGCCCTGATAATAGTGGCCAGCCCAGTAGTGATCCGTCAATCTCTGCAATTCTGCCCTGATATCTGCTTCACGCTTCTTGACTGCTTCGGTCGCTGCAAAACCGAGCCGCTGCTGACTCTCCGCCGCTGACTCCTCTGTTCGTTCTTCGTTGGCCGAGCGGCGTTCTACGGCATCATTGCAGCCAACAGCCAGGACGGAACACGTCGCCATGATCGCCAGGCGTGAGAGCGCGATGTAACTCATAAGAGACCATTCATGCCGCTTTTCGGCCGCCCCGCCGTAGCAAGGCTTCAGACGCCCCTTGGCCTATTTCTTCTTCAGACTTACCACCATATTTTTGGTTCCTTCGGTCGAGCCAAAGCCAGTGGGCCTGTCTGTCTCGCCCGGCTCGGCGACGGCCCACTTCAGCGTATCGTCTTTCAGCTCGTAGATGCCATGTCCGGACTTGCCCTTGAACTTATCCGGCCCTTCTTCAATGTCGATGTCAATGTGCTTGGGAGACTTGGCCGCGTCCAGCTTGAACGTGCCTTTCAGAATGACCTGGTCGCCGCGCTTGATGACAACCGTGTCCTTCTCGAAGGTCATGGAATGCTGATTTGCATCGGCGTCGTCATGGCCGCCCTTGTTGCTTGAGACGGCTTGCCATGTTCCCTGCAGCTTGGAGCTATCGTCCTTCGCGGCATCAGCGCCGAGAAGCAGCACGACCGCAACCGCCATCATTTTGTGCATCATTTCAGTCCTCCGGGCAGATGGAAAATGATCGCCGGCCGATCACTGGGACACGTTTTTGCACTGTAGAGCAGCAAATGGCCCACAGCAAGGAAAATCGATAGCCGAAATCGGCAGGGAGAGGGAGGAAGCCGCAGCCAGGGCTGCCTCAACTCTGGAAAATCAAGCGCCGCCAACAGAATGAGCGCGCGGCTGCAAAACCCGGTTTCTTCACGAAACCGCCTTGGTTCCGGCTTCTAACCGGGTAGGTTCCAAATGAGCATCTTCAACGAAAAAATGGCGTTCTTCATGTTGTTAGTCGTTATCAGCCAAGGACATGCGTAGCTCGCCGAAGATGCTCATCCGGGCTTTTTCAAATGAGCATCTTCGACAAGCAGGCGTGCCGGTGAGCATCTTCACAACGGCCAGCCCGTCGCGCAGCAAATGAATGAAAACGCAAAATGCATCAGGCGCACTACTTCAACGGCTTTGCCGTGCGAAGCTGCAGCGTCAGCTTCAGACGGCCGGCGTCGGAGCGCTGCGTTATGTCAAGGCGATCGAGGAATTGCAGTACGGCCAGCAAGCCGTCCAGACGATTGCCCGCTTCCTCTTCCGAGCAATGATTCTGCCTGGCGCCGAGAGAAACAAAGGTCGCGCGCCTCTCGGTGAGATAGTGAGCAAGCTCGGTCAAGGAGAGCCGCAACAGCGGGAAGTCGCCGTGGCCAGAGACATTCTTTGCAGCAACAGCGGGTTCCGGAAAACGACGGATCCATTCCGGCGAACCGGCGAAAACCAGATAGCCGTCCTTCACGGCAAACGCCGGCTCCAACCCGGGCGGGAAATCCTTCTCATTTACCACATAGCGGACCTCGACCTGGCCCTGCAACATGGATCGCAGGCTCAGCGGACCGGGCTTGCCGCCGTTGTGGTGGAACACGGCCATGGCCGTGAGGGCGTTGAGTCCGTTCAGAACCGTGAGGTCGGCCGGTCGCGTTGCCTGGCCCCGTTCCAGGCGAACGGCCGCGGTGATATGCGGCATCCAGCTCTTCCCGTCTGCAGCGGGAGCGACGACGCAAAAGCCCCAATCAGGTCCGAGCGCCGGCAGGATCTCCTGAACGATATCCTGCCCAAAAACGGCGCCGGCACTTCCGGCGACCGTGGCGCGCACCGATTTACGCGCCTCGTCCGTCAGGAAGTCGCTCAGCATATCCGTCAGGGCCGCGACGTTGGTCCGGCCTGCCATGGCAAAGAGAGCGTTTTGGGGAAAGTGCCGCCACAACTCCGAAGGCGCGGCTCCGGTTTTGAAGAACCGTTGCGCCGCCAGCGGCAGGCCCTCGGGCCGCGCCCGTACCGTGACGCTTAGTTCCAGGTTTTCCTGCATGTCCGCCGTGAAGGCGATGCCTTCCAGCGCCTGCCAGTAGCGCGACAGGGTTGAGAGCGCCCGCGCCGGTCCGCCCGTGGCAGCGGCGGCGTGCCGCTCCAGATGCCGGTCAAACGCCCGTGGATTGACCCACAGGGCTGCCAGCGGCCTGTTCACGCCAAGAAGCTGAAGCTGCTTCGCCACGGCCGGTTCGCTTTCGCCGCCGGTCTTTTGATCCAGATCGATCACTTGCCGGAGCGTGTCTTCGCGGGAAGCGAAGACGAGGACGGGACCGTTCAAGTAGTAGTACTTGGCCCCGGAGGATTCAACGCGCCCGAAATACTTGCGGCCGGCATAGCTCTGCTCCTGGAGCTCCTTGAGGTCGCCGGATTGCTTCTGCAGCGTGTTCAAGCGCGTCACCAGGGCACTCAACAGCTTGGCGTCGCGGGCACGCAGCATGAACAGGCCTTGCTCCTCGCCCGGCCTGTCCGGCGGGCCGGGCCGATAGGCCAGAACCAGGGCATCGCCCAGGATGTCGTCGCGCAGTTGCTGCGCCGTCACCTGCAGATATTGCTCCAGAAACTGATCGACGAGTCCCAGCTTCTGCAGTTCCTGTCCGTCCAGCATCTTCGAAGTGATCGGCGACTTCAGGAACTGCTTGACAAAGGGGGATTCTACGAACGCTTTGCCGTGGCCGCGCAGATCATCGATGACCAGGCAAAAGCCGACATCGGCGGGAACCAGGCGCAGCAGCTCATCGCGCGGTGAAGCCTGGACTTGGGGGGCAAGAACAAAGGTCACACTCAGGACGAATAGCGCCAGAGTGCAAGGACGGAGAGTGCGCGACCGGCGGCAAAGAGGAAAGCTTATTCGTGTCCTGGGCAAAACTGTTTCGCTCACGACCGTACCCCGGATTGCAGAGTGATCAAGGCGCCTAGGATCCGCGTTTATTCGATCGCTCCCTGGGCTGAAGCTCGCGAAGGAAAAGATCCATCGCGCGCCGGGCGGAGGAAGTAACGGGCTCCAGGGCGGCAGTCATGCCGCTCTGGATCTCGCGCAGGGACTTCGACGGCTGCTCGAGCAGCGGCTCAATTTCCGGGATGCCTGTCGCCGGCATCTCCGGCAAGACCTGCGGCAACAACATCCGGGTCTGGTCGACCGTTTCATCCGCGGCCCGGCGGGTCAGCGCCACCACTGCCTTTCCTGCTTCCTCGACGCTCTTGTTGAGCGACGGCGCGGGCTTTGACAGATTTGCTGGGGCCGGCCGAATGGCCAATGCAGATGGCTGCGGTTTGCCCAAGCTGAATTTCCAGAAGTAGCCGAGGCTGAGGACGGCCAGGATACCGGCGGCCATGGCTGCGGCCCAGGCCACGCGGCGCGTGCGAAACTGCCGCTGTGACTGGAGAAGCGCGGCCTGGCAGATGCGCAGGTCCAGGCCGGCCGGCGGCTCAGGACGCGCCGCCAGGCGCAGACCGTCGAGCAAACGCCGCGCCGCCGTTTGCAGCTCCCGGCAGTCGTGGCAACTCGTCGCATGGGCAGCGAGCGCGGACTGATCCGCCGGGGAGAAGTCGCCGTCCATCATGCGCTGGATCAGTTCCCGGCACTCAAGGCAATTCATGACCTACCTCACTGACCATGCCGCGGCGCCGCAGCCGCTCCAGAATTTCCAGGCGGGCGCGGTGCAGCCAGGTCTTGATGGTCCCTACGGGCCGCTCCATGGCGACGGCGATTTCCTCATACGGCTGCCCATGCTGATGGAAGAGCACGAAGACCATGCGGTAATCCGCGCGCAGCTCCTGGATGGCCGCGTCGATCTCCCGGCGTAACTCCGCGCTATCGTCCTCAGGCGGACTGGCCGCCGTGTCCTGCAAGTAATCGCTCAATTCGGGCCGTCTGGCACGTTGCGTCAGCCACGTGCGACAGCGGTTAATGGCAATGCCCATGATCCACGGCTTCAACGGCCGCTCCTTGTCCCACCGCTTTAGACTGCGGAAGACGCGCAGGAAAACCTCCTGCGTGACATCCTCGGCGTCATGCCGGTGGTTCAGAATCCGGGCGCAAACGGCAAAGACCTCGGTGTAAAAGCGCTCCACCAAGGCCTTGATGGCGTCCTGTTCGCCGCGCAGGCAGCGTCGTACCAGCCCCGCTTCTTCCGATGCCACGTGCCGCCACCAGCATCACAATTACAGAGAAAATACCCCCGCGCCGCAGGGAAGGTTTCAGTGCCGAAAGGGCCTCTTGCTCGTAGTTCCGCCTTCAGGCGGTAACGCCTGAAGGCGGAACCACGAGCAAAATCGACGAACATCCCTTGAGGTAAGAATACCGCGAACCTTCCATTACGGGATTATTCGCACGAATGGAGGATGATCTTGCGGGAAGTTCTGGTTCCCAGGCAGAGCCTGGGAACCAGGATTATTCTT
>DASZFN010000984.1:0-3406 GCA_035939715.1 Gemmataceae bacterium
GGACCTTTCCGAGCAGGCGCCGGATAAGACAGAGCAGGAGCGCTATCGCAGAGCGGCGCTGGCCATCTTACAGACGCTCTGTTCCCAGCGTTTCCTGCCCTATGACCAGCCCGATTGGGAAGGCATTTTGCAGCACGGCATTTATCACTTTCACAAAGGCCTGGGTGTCGATGAATCGGTGGCCTGGGGCGATCACTTCTTCGTGGAAGCACTCGTCAAGGCCATTGCAGGCCGTTCTGAAGCAGGATGGTGATCCATGCGCCTGGGCATCCTCAGCGATACGCACAGCCGGCACCAGATCGTCCAGAAGGCCCTGGATCTCTTGAAGCAGCAGAATATCGATCTGGTCCTGCACTGCGGCGACATTGAGGACATTGAAACGGTGCAGTTATTCCGAGGTTTCACCACGCATTTTGTGTTCGGCAACTGCGATGGGGACAAGCCCGCCCTGCGCCGGGCCATTGAGGAGACAGGCGCGATCTTGCACGAGCCTTTCGGCACGCTGGAGCTTAATGGCATAAAGATCGCCTGGACACATGGCGATGACAAACGTTTGCTCCGCGATCTGGAGGAGAATGGACGTTACCACTTCGTCTTCTACGGCCACAGCCACCAGGCGGAGCAGCACCAATCGGGCGCCACCATGGTCGCCAATCCGGGCGCCCTCCATCGCGCCCGCCCGAAGACGTTTCTCATCCTGGACCTGGCAACCCGGAAACTGACTGCAATGGAAGTGCCCGACCAGGCCTAATCCCTAACCCCTGCCCTAATCTTCCCAGATTGCTTGCGTCATGGTAAATTGTGCTGAACCAGAATGCCTGGATCGGGTATCCTTAACACGTATGGCGTGCATGAATTCCAGGAAACTCTCACAAAGGAGGTAAAAGTATCAACGACCGTCACCCGCACGATCGAGGTCAACGCATCAACGAGCAGATCCGGATCAGTCCCATTCGCCTGATCGGCGTGCAAGGCGAACAGCTGGGCGTCGTGCCCACGAGTCAGGCAATGGACATGGCCCGCGAGGCCAATCTCGACCTTGTCGAGGTGGCGCCGACCGAACGGCCGCCGGTCTGCAAGATCATGGACTTCGGCAAGTTCCGCTATCAGCAGTCGCGCAAAGGCGCCAAGAACAAGCCGCATCAGCAAAAACTCAAGGAAATCCGCGTTCGCCCGAAGACCGGCGAGCACGATATTGAGACCAAGATCAACCAGGCTCGGAAGTTTCTGGAGCACAAGGACAAGGTGCTGCTGAACGTCCTCTTCCGCGGCCGCGAATTGCAGCACATTGACGAGGGCCGGCGCATCATCGTCATGATGGTGGAGAAGCTGGCCGACATGGCCAAGATCGAGAAGGCCCCGTCCATGGAAGGCAAGCGCATGACGGCGATGCTGGCGCCCAAGGCCGGCGGACAAGGTTAAGTCTTTGGAGTGCGGTGGCTCGACACCGCTTTGGATCGAGCCACCGCACTCCCAATCACGAGATGCCGGCGCGGCCACACTGGTCTGCACGCGCTCGAATCTTTTTGTATAATATGCGTTCCTGATGGGGACCACGGCAGCACAATCACCGGGACCCTTGGCGCAAAACCAGGGGCCCTTTTTCTTTTGCTGGGTGACGGCCATGCCCAAGATGAAGACGTACAAGAGCATCAAGAAGCGGTTCCGCGTGACCGCCAAGGGAAAGCTCAAGCGGCGCCAGGCGGGCAAAAAGCACCTGGAAAGCCACAAGAGCGGCAAACGCAAACGCCAGTTGCGCGCCCCGCTGACCCAGGAGCGGCGCATCCCCAAAAAATATGTGCGCTTAATAGGCAATGCTTGAAAGAGCCGGAGACCAATCATGACCCGAGCGCGAAGCGGCAAAACGGTTCTGCGGCGCCGCAAACGATTACGCAAGTTGACCAAGGGCTTCCGCCTGAGCCGGCATAACCTGGTGCGGCAATCGGAAGTTACATTGATGCGCGGCCGCGTCTATGCGTTCCGCGATCGCCGCGTGCGCAAGCGCATGTTCCGCAAACTCTGGATCATTCGGTTGAGCGCGGCCTGCCGCATGCGCGGTCTGCGCTACAGCGAGCTGATCCACGGCCTGCAGCGCGCCCTGGTCGAGCTCGACCGTAAGACGCTGGCCGACATTGCCGTCAACGACCCCGACGCTTTTACCAAGATCGCAGACATGGCCCGGGCCAATTTGGCGACCGCATAGTCCTGGTGAGTGGTGAGTGGTTAATCGATACTCACCACTCACCATTCACCACTCACTCACCGCTCATGTCCGATCTCGCTTCTCTCGAACAACGTGGTCTTGCCGAGCTCCAGTCAGCCGCGGACGAAGCCGCCTTGCGCGCCTGGCACACGAAGTACTTCGGCAAGCAGGGGGAAATGACACTCGCGCTGAAAAAAGTCGGCGAGGTTCCGCCTGCGGAGCGGAAGGCCTACGGTCAAGAAGCCAACCGGATCAAAGAGGCATTGTCCAGCGCGCACGAGCAGAAACTCAGCAAACAGAAAGAGCAGCAGCTCCAGCAAAGCCTGGCGGCAGAGGGGCTCGATGTCACGCTGCCGGGACGCCCGCTAAGCCGCGGCCGGCTGCATCCGTCCACGCAAACGCTGCGCACCATCCGTGCCATCTTTGCCGACATGGGTTTTCAGGTCTATCGCAGCCGCGAGGTTGAGGACGATCTGACGAACTTCGAGCTGCTCAACATGCCGCCCCATCATCCCGCGCGCGACATGTGGGACACCTTCCACACGACCATGCCCGGAGTGCTGCTGCGCACGCATACGTCCCCCGGCCAAATCCACGTGATGCGCGAGCTGTGTCCGAAGCCGATCCGCGTAATCTTGCCCGGCATGTGCTACCGTTACGAGGCGATCACGGTCCGCAGCGAGATCATGTTCAACCAGGTCGAGGGCCTTGTCATCGGCACGAACGTGACCATGGCCGACCTGAAGGGCACGATCACCGCGTTCGCCCGGCGGATGTTCGGCGAAGGCCGCCAGGTGCGGATTCGCTCCAGCTATTTCCCATTCACGGAACCGAGCATTGAAGTGGACATGGACTGCATCAACTGCGCCGGCAAGGGCTGCAGCCTGTGCAAACGCAGCGGCTGGCTGGAAATCATGGGCGCGGGCATGGTGCATCCCATCGTCCTGCGCAACGGCGGTTACGATCCAGAAAAGTTCAGCGGCTTCGCCTTCGGCATGGGCCCGGAGCGGATCGCCATGCGCAAGTTCGGCATCGACGACATCCGGCAGTTCTGGGCCAACGATCTGCGCTTCTTGAAGCAGTTTTAGCTTTTGCCTAGAGTCAGTAGTCCGTAGCCAGTAGTCAGTAGCATGGCTGGCTAATGACTACTGGCTACGGACTACGGACTACGGACTCTGGTTATGAAAGTTCCTCTAAGCTGGC
>DASZFN010000985.1:0-2709 GCA_035939715.1 Gemmataceae bacterium
AGCGGCGCAGCGCAAGACCGATCCAAAGCGGCTCAGCCAGATGTTCCGCGGCGAGCTGGACTGGATCGTCATGAAGGCCCTGGAGAAGGACCGCAACCGCCGCTACGAGACGGCGAGCGCTCTGGCTGCCGACGTGCAGCGCTACCTCAACGATGAGCCGGTGCTGGCCTGTCCGCCGAGCGCCGTCTACCGGATGCGGAAGTTCGCGCGCAGGTATAAAAAGACTCTGAGCACCGCAGCACTGTTCGGCGTCCTGCTGGTCTTGAGCGCGGCCATAAGCGCCTGGCAGGCGGTGCGCGCGACCCTGGCCGAACGGCAAGCGCGCGCGCATGAACGTCAAGCCCTCGAGGAACGTGATGCCAAGGAGCTGGCCCGACAGGCAGAAGCGGCGCAGCGGCAGCAGGCCTACGAAGAGGCGGCCATCGCCAAGGCCGTCAATGAGTTCTTGCAAAAAGACTTGTTAGGGCAGGCCGACATCGCGAATCAGGCCGCCGGCGCAGAGCGTAACAGGAACCTTACCGTGCGCGAGCTGTTGGATCGGGCCGCCTTGGCGATTGAGGACAAATTCAAAGGACAGGAGTTGACGGAAGCGGCGATCCGGCAGACGCTGGGCGATGCCTACCGCGCGCTTGGCGAATACCCCAAAGCGCAGGAGCATTTGCAGCGCTCGCTGGACTTGCGCCAGAAAAGGCTCGGCGTCGGCCACCTTGACACACTTATAAGCAATCACTGCCTCGCCTTCCTGTACCAGCAGCAAGGCCGCTACGACGCGGCCGAAGAGATCTACAAACAAGTTCTGGAAATCAGCCGCCGGGACCTCCCGAGCGACCACCCCGAAACGCTAAGTGTTATGAACAACCTTGGCCTGCTGTACCGAAGTCAGGGCCGGTACGACGAGGCCGAGCAGATTTATAAGCAGGCGCTGGACGGTCACCGCCGGGTGCACGCCGCTGATCACCCCGAGGCGCTGGTCAGCGCGAACAATCTCGCCACGGTGTATTGGGCTCGCGCCCGCTATGAAGAGGCCGAGCCACTGTTCAAGCAGGTGCTGGATGCCACCCGCCGCACGCTTGGCGCCGACCACCCGCGCACGCTTGGCGGCATGAACAACCTGGGCGCGCTGTACCATTATCGCGGCCGGCTTGATGAGGCCGAGTTACTTTATAAACAGGCGGCGGACGGCCGTCGCGCAAAGCTCGGTGCCGACCATCCTGATACTCTCATCAGCATGGGCAACCTCGCCCTGGTACTGAAGGACCGCGGCCGGCTTGATGAGGCCGAGCGACTGCTCACGCAGGTGCTGCAGACGAGCCGCGAAAAGCTCGGCATGGACCACAGCTTCACGCTCAACAGCATGAACAGCCTGGCCGGGCTTTATTGGCGTAGGAACAATCTGAAAGCTTCTGTCCCACTCTATGAGGAGACGCTAGCGCGACAGAGATTGAAACTGGGAGCAGACCATCCGGAAACGTTGCGCACCCTGGGAAACCTTGGCGTCAATTACCGCGACGCCGGCCGGCTCGACGATGGCCTTCGGTGCCTGGAAGAAGCGCTGGCAACGGCCCGCAAGCGCCCCGGCCCACTCCCGCGCGATTTGGCCTGGATCCCCGGCGCTCTGGCTGACACCTACGATCAGGCAAAACGGTTTGATAAAGCGGAAGCCGTCTATCGCGAGTGGCTGCAGCAGGCTTGCAAGCAATACGGTGACGATGATCCGCGGGTTGCCGCCATCATGGCCCAGCTTGGCTCAAGCCTGCTACGCCGGCAGAAATACGCCGATGCGGAAAAAACCCTGCGCGACTGCCTTGCTATCAGGTCAAACAAGGAACCGGACAATTGGACTACCTTCAGCGCCCGGTCGCTACTCGGCGGCGCGCTCCTGGGCCAGGCGAAGTACGCCGACGCCGAGCCGCTGCTTATGCAGGGCTACGCGGGGATGAAAGAGCGCGAGGGCAAAATCCCCGAAGACGCCCGATGGAACGTGACGCGGGCACTGGAGAGGCTGGTGCAGCTTTACGACGCCTGGGGCAAACCCGACAAGGCGGCGAAGTGGCGGAAGGAGCCGGAAGCCGTAAGAGACAAGCGCAAGAAATGACGCCGCCGGGGCCAGGAAACAGAAGCTCGACTCTCTGACTCGGTTTTCGACACAGAAACAAAGCGGCCGGTGAGACCTGCCCGTCAAAGCAAAACCTCACCGGCCCGGCATCTCCCGGACGCTTGGTCTGCGCGCCCGAGCTGATGACGTTCTTATTGTATCGCGGACCGCCGTCTTCAGCCGAATCCACCCGCCAGGAAAATCCGAAGATTCTCCGGCGGCATCCTTGGAGGGACAAACATGAAACGCCACATGAAACCCCGCCCCGTGCGCTTGCATCTCGAACAACTCGAAGACCGGACCTTGCTCAGTGCTCCAGGCGATATTGACTGGCTCCGCCAGTTCGGCAGCCTGACAGCGTCCTCTGCGATCGGCCGGGCCGTCGACGCGGACGGCAACGTCTTTCTCGCCGGGCAAGCGCGCGGCAGTCTGTCGGGCCAGACCAGTGCCGGGGGCGACGACGCGTTCGTGACCAAGTACGACGCCGACGGAAACCTCCTGTGGGCCCGTCAGTTCGGCACCAGCGCCAACGATCAGGTCAACGGCGTCGCCGTGGACGCCTCCGGCGTTTATGTGGCGGGCTTCACCTTCGGTACGCTGCCGGGTCAAACCAG
>DASZFN010000986.1:0-2711 GCA_035939715.1 Gemmataceae bacterium
TACGTGGCCATGGACCCGTACACAATCACGCCGTTCCCCCAGGACACGCAGGCGCAGGTGAGCACGGTGCTGGACACGCGGATTTTGAATGTGGACTGGCGGAACAACGAGATGGTGGCGGCGCAGAACGTGGGCATCAACGCGGACGTGGACGTGCACGCGCAGTGGTACGACATCAGCACCGCCGGGGCGACGCCGGCGCTGGTGCAGCAGGGGACGATCGCGCCGGCGGACGGCGTGGACACGTACATGCCGGCGGTGGCGTTGGCGCCGGACGGCAGCATCGGCATGACGTACCTGGAATCGTCCCTGCAGGAAGACATGGCCATGTACGTGACCGGCCGGAGCGCGACCGATCCGCAGGGGACGATGGCGGCGGGGGTGCTGGCGAAGGCGGGGGAGCAGTTTTACCAGGGGACGCGCGTAGGCGATTTCAGCGGCGTCATGGTGGATCCGACGACCGGGACCTCGTTCTGGGCCGTGAATGAATACGCCATCTCGACGTCGGACTTATCCTTACCCAACTGGGGCACCTGGATTGCGCAGTTTCAGGTCAATTCCCCTACCGTCGGCAAGCCGACCGCTAATCCTCAGTCGGTGAGCGTACCGCAGGACACCGCCACGGCCATCACGCTCACTGGCTCCGATCCCAACAGCCCGCCCCGAACGCTGACCTACACGGTCACAGCCAACCCCAGCCATGGCACGCTCAGCGGCACCGCGCCTAACCTGACCTACACGCCCAGTGCCGCCTATTTCGGCGCCGACAGCTTCCAGTTCAAGGTCAACAATGGCGCCGTTGATAGCGACCCGGCCACGGTCTCCATCACGGTTGTCGGCAAGCCCACCGCTAATCCTCAGTCGGTGAGCGTCATAGAGAACACTGCGACGGCTGTCACGCTCACCGGCTCCGATCCCAACAGCCCGCCGCGGTCGCTGACCTACACGGTCACAGCCAACCCCAGCCATGGCACGCTCAGCGGCACCGCGCCCGACCTGACGTACACTCCCAGCAGCGGCTACGTGGGCACCGACAGCTTCCAGTTCAAGGTCAACAACGGCCTGCTCGACAGCGACGCGGCCACAGCAGATATTATGGTTATCGCACCCCCGGCTCCTCAGATCGTGGATAACGGTACCCCCGGCTATTCCGAGACCGGCGCCTGGACCACCGAGACCGTGCCGTCCTACGGCGGCAATGAGCGCTATGCCACCAGCAGTGGCACCGGCCAGAACACCGCCACCTGGCAAGTGACCGGACTCCCTTCGGCCTTTTACCAGGCCCAGGTCAGCTGGCATCCCTATCCCAATCAGGCGCGCAACGCCCCTTATGCGATTTACGACGGCAGCACGCTGCTGCAAACCGTAACGGTCAATCAAACACTGCCGGCCAATGGCCCGCTGTTCGGCGGCGTGCCGTTCCAAAGCCTCGGGACCTTCCACATCACCAGCGGCACGCTCAAGGTCGTGCTGAGCAACACCGGCGGCGGCACATACATCGTCGCCGACGCCATGCGCGAAGCGTTCGTGCCGGTTTCCAGCACGGACCTGAACTGGTCGGCCACGGGAGACGGCATCACTGGCCCGGCCTCGGCGAACGCGCAGACCAACTTCACCATCGACCGCACCTACACCGTCAGCGGCGCGGCGGCGCCGGCCAGCTTCACGATTACCTATTACGCCTCCACCTCCGCCAATCCCAACCAGGACTTGAGCAAGGCCACCCTGCTCGGAGCGGAGACCTTGAGCGCCAGCGCCGATCTGGCCGTGGGCAATCACAGCGGCGCCAGCCCGTCGCTGCAACTGCCCAACGGCGGCACCTATTACTTGCTCGCCCAGTTGGCCCCCGATTCCACCTGGGTTGAATCCGACGCGGCCAACGACACCAACGACGTGGCCGTGGCGCCGCAGTCGGTGCAGGTCCTGGGCCCGGTCATCGTGGACAACGGCACGGCCGGCTACTCCGAAACGGGTGCCTGGAACACCGAATTCGTGCCGGCTTACGGCGGCAGCGAGCGTTATGCTGCTGCCAGCGGCACCGGTCAGAACACCGCTACCTGGCAAGCAACCGGTCTGCCGGCCGGCCTCTACCAGGTGCAGGCCACCTGGCACGCCTACCCCAACCAATCGAGCAATGCCCCCTACGCCATCTATGACGGCGCCACGCTGCTGCAGACCGTGGCCCTCAATCAGACCTTGATGCCCAGCGGCGCGAGCTTCGGCGGCGTGCCCTTCCAGAACCTGGCCATGGTCAACATCACGACCGGCACGCTTAAGGTCACACTCAGCAATACGGGTAACGGCACCTACGTGGTCGCCGACGCGGTGCGTTTCGCGCCGCTGCCGCTGTCCAGCACCGACCTCAACTGGTCGGCCGGCGGCGACGGCATCAGCGGCCCAGCCAGCGTGAATCAACAGACCGGCTTCACCATCAGCCGCACCTACACCGTCAGCGGCGCGGCGGCGCCCTCCAGCTTCACCATCGCCTACTATGCTTCCATGTCCGCGGACCCCAAACAGGACCTGAGCAAGGCGACCTTCCTGGGCAAGGAGACCATCAGCGCGGCGGCCGACCTGGCGGTGGGCAATCACTCAGGCACGAGCCCGACGTTCCAGTTTGCCAACGGCGGCGGCTACACCCTGTTTGCCGTGCTCAACGCCGACAACAGCTTCACCGAGTCGGATGCCGCCAACGACACCAACAACCTGGC
>DASZFN010000987.1:0-3021 GCA_035939715.1 Gemmataceae bacterium
GCTTGGAGGTCTTGAAGTCCACGTAATAGTGGCCCTGGCCGGGGCCATCGACGCCATAGGCCCAGTGCAGGCCGGTGTTGAACCATTGCGGCGAGTTCGGCGCCACCATCTGCTTTGCCAGCATGTAGCGCAGCTCGTCAAAGAAGGCCCGCGCGTCGTCCTCCGAGGTGAAGTAGCCGCCCTTCCAGCCCCAATAGGTCCAGCAGCCGGCCAGCCGATCGAATACCTGCCTGGCGGAAAGCTCGCTGACGTAACGCTCCGATTCCGGCAGGAGGCCAAGCGCTTCGGTGTCGGGCACCGAGCGCCACAGCCACGACGGCACGGTCTCTTCCTCGACCTTCTTCAGCTTTGCTGCGACGCCGGCCTTGCGGAAGTACTTCTGCGCCAGGACGTCGGAGGCCACCTGCGACCAGAATTCCGGCACCTCGACGTTCTCGAGCCGGAACACCACCGAGCCGTCGGGATTGCGGATTTCAGATGTCGTCAATCTGAAATCAATCTGTGCGTAGGGTGACTGGCCCGCAGTCGTATGGCGCCGTTCGATTCGCATGGTCATGCCCCGTTCTTCTTGGCCGGCCGCCGCCGCGGCTGCCGGGTGTTATTCCCTGAGCGAACCTTCCCGACCAAAGCTGAAGACAACTCTGGCCTGAAGCATCCGCAAGCTTCTCAACCGGTGGAATCCGGCCCTTTTCTCCGACCGCAAGTTCTCCGGCCGCGCGACCCAAACCGAACTCCCCAGTTCCGTCCGGGTTCGTGCACTCAACGCCACCCTCTACTTTGAGCCACCTGGCTCGTTATCAAGAGCCATCTGGATCAAGAGCCATCCGGCCTAACCGCCATTTGGCTCGTTTTTCGTCGTCCGAAAGGCTTAAGAATGACGGACAAAAAAGCCCGTATCCGCTGCCTCGACCGGCCGGCGGAGCGTTCATTCTGGAACCCTTCAGGGAGCGACCGGCGGGACCCGAACACACTCGCGCCGAACGGGATCAAAGCTAGGACGACTCCAACACGCACGTCAAGGATTAGTACGAGTTCCTGAATCAAATACTAAATATGGTGGAAATCCGGGAATAACAGGGGGGCCGCGCCGCCGCTGACGGGTCCAAGTATCAGTGAGTCCTCAGGGATTCCCAAGCGAAAAAAATCGACCTCGACCGCTCCCGCACAGCTTCGCCCCGCTGTTCACAGGCAAACTATTTATTGTGGCCAAGGCCTTGCCTTGGAGAGACTCAAAACCCGATATGCCCCCGGCTCATCCGACGGCTCATCCGGTCAGGCATGCCGTCCTGGCGATGGCCTGCCATCCCGATAAGCGGCAATGTGGGTCCAAGCGGCAATGTGCCGTCGTTTCCCACCGGTCCAGCCCCGATGAAACTGCAGAATCAGCCGGGCGCGAAAACGCGCATCGCGCCTGCGGGCCTTGCATTCCTCGCCATCACCTCGGTCGGCTGGGGTTTCAACTGGCCCATCACCAAGTTCCTGCTCGGCTACCTGCCGCCGCTCACGTTGCGCGGCACCACCGGCGTCGTTGGCGCGGGCCTGCTGGCGCTATTGGCGTTGCTGCGCGGCCAGACCCTGCGCGTGCCGCGCGAACTCTGGCCTAGGCTGGTGATCGCCGCATTCCTCAACGTCGGCTGCTGGATGGTCCTGATGGGGTTTGCATTGCTCTGGCTGCCTGCCAGCGAAGCTGCCTTGATCGCCTATACCATGCCGGTCTGGGCCTCGATCCTGGCGTGGCCGATCCTTGGCGAGCGGCCCAACCTGTTGCGCGTCATCTCGCTGGCCATGGCGTTTGCCGGGCTGACCGCCATCCTCGGTGCCAACGGCTTTGCGGCGAGCTTGTCGAAATGGCCTGGGATCATCATGGCGCTGGGCGGGGCGCTCGGGTTTGCCGTCGGCGCCGTTCTCGCCAAGAAGCTGCCGATAAACTTGCCGCCGGTGTCGGCAGCCGCCTGGCAGATCGGAATCGGGTGCCTGCCGGTTGCGGTCGCAGGCCTCCTGCTCGAGAGGGCCGACCCGGCCGGGCTCTCGGGCGGCGGCTGGTTGCTCCTGACCTACGCGACCGTGGTGCAGTTTTGCGTCGCCTATGTTTCCTGGTTTGCGGCTCTCGCCCGCCTTCCGGCGTCGGTTGCCGCAATCGGTACCATGGCGGTGCCGGTCATCGGCGTGGTTGCTTCCGCGCTCGCGCTTCACGAGCCACTTGGCGTTGGCCAGATCGTCGCACTGCTGTTCACGCTGGCAGGCGTTGTGCTGGCGACGCGGTCCTGATCGGGCGGTGACCATCCGGGCGGCCGACCATCGCCTCAAAACTGGACAATCCGGCCCGCCGATGCCATCAGAGCGAAGTCATTTCTCCAAACCCCATTCTCCAACACCCCGTGCCCTTATGAAACAATTCCTGCTCAAACTATTCACGTGGTGGAACGGCCAGACCTTTGGCACGCAATTGTGGACGTGGCGCTTCGGCGAGCTGGTCGGCACCGACGAGCAGGGCAACCGCTATTACCGCACCAAGGGCGGCCAGATCGACCCGACGCTCGGCTTCGAGCGGCGCTGGGTCATTTACAACGGTTATGCGGAAGCGACCAAGGTTCCGCCGGCGTGGCATGGCTGGCTGCATCATACGGTCGACGTGCCCCCGACCGAGCAGCACTACACGTCGCGCGAATGGGAAAAGCCGCATCTGCCGAACCTGACCGGAACGCCCGCGGCCTACCGGCCCTCAGGCTCGACGCTGGCAGATGGCCGCCGGCCTGCGGCCACCGGCGACTACCAGCCTTGGACGCCGGGCAGCTAAGCCCTTGGCCACAAGCCAAATGCCCTGTGAACAACGGGAACAGCGGGGACAGCCGCCGCAAGCCTGTTGCCTCTCGCGTGGGGCGATGGCTCAATAGGGTCATCTTACGGAGATGGGAAACCACCGCGACGGTTCGGGCAACGGAATCGCGACTGACCCGATAAGCAGCGGCTTCCGATCAGGATGCAGCCGGGAGATAGGCCCCCGAGCGCGGACGCCCTGAG
>DASZFN010000988.1:0-4345 GCA_035939715.1 Gemmataceae bacterium
CCGTTGAGGAGGTCGCTGACCGTGGTGGTCACGTCCGTGACGGTGGTCGTCACGTCGGTCAACAGCTTCTGCAGGTCGGCCACGTCGGTGGTGAGGAGCTTGGTGACGTCGGGCAGCGCCGTGGTGGCCGTGGTAGTCACCAGGTTGATGGTGTCGGTAAGGTCGGTGATCACGCTTTGTATGGTTTTCGTGAGGTCGGACACCAGGCTTTGTATCGCGCTGCTTATGGTGACGGCGCTGGCTGCCGGGGCGGCCGCCGCGGGGGCCGGACTGGCCAGCGGGGCCGCCAGCGGGCTGGCGATCGCCGGCTGGCTGCCAACGACCGGCACGGCCGGCAAGTTGCCTATAACCGGCACGGTCGACGGCACCGTACGATCCTCCAGCGTTTCAAAGGCTAAAGACGGCCGGCGCGCCGGCCTCTTGCCGCGCAGTTGGGCCGCGCGATCCTTCGACTTCCCTGGCACGAGGAACGACAGACTGACGTTCATGACATCTCCTCTCGTTCACAAAAGAAGGGGGCCCGCCGACGTTGACTGCCACGCGGCAGCCGCCTGGCGCGGGCGGCTCAAAGAAACTTTTGACATGAGTCCGGGCCGTTCCGGAGGCCCGCAGCGCCCGCAGACAGGCCAGCAGCGAAGTGTGAAGCTTGCTGGCCCACCTTTGGGGTATGAACTATTTGGGCAAATCCGGTGCCGTCGTTGCTGGGCTGCGCGAACGAGAGTTCGTGGATCTCTACTTATGTTATTTCATTGATCGCGCTTCGGCGCGCGCCGCAATTGCACCAGGTCCGCTCGGCGCGGCGCGCGATTTCACGAGCGTGCTCGGCGCGCGCCGCGGCGTGACTCGCGGCGAAAGGGATTGGAAAATCGACTCTTGAACGGACGCCCCACGCCAGCAGCTGTCGCCGGATGAGAATTAGTCGAGCCACGAACCGGCAACCCAATGCGCCGTCACATTGATTCACGGTTCATGGTCCGCTGAAATAGAAAAGCTTATCCCCCAAATCACTCTGGATCATGGTAACCGCGTGACCGTCGCAGAAGAGTACGTTGAAAGCCCCCATGTGTCGCTGCGGGTAGTGCGTGAAATCCACCCGGTTGACATACGGCTTCCAGGGACCGCGCGGCGCGGCAATGGTGGAATTGGCGCAGCCGGGTGTTCGGCCGTGGTCCCAGACAATCATGACGTTGGAGCTGCCGTTGCCATTGATGATCTCGGTCAGTTTCCGGCCATTCGGACCACCCGTGGTGTAGTTCATGCCGTACGGGATTTGAAAGGGCTTGCCCAGGGTGGCGCTGCCGGGGGTGATGTCGATGCCGTCGGGGCAAAGGAAGATCTTTTGATTGCCTTCCACGAACGGCCAGAGCAGGGCGCGGGTGGGATCAAAATCCGGCAAAGGAGTATCGGTCGGCCCGACGCGATTGTCATATGGCGCCCACCAGACCTCGTCGGGGCCTGTAAAGGTCGACGGCGACGTAAGTAGATCACAGTTGATGTCCTTGCCCCCTTTCCAGGGAGCGGGGCATTTCCGGTAGCGCGGCAGAACGCCGTAGCTGTCGTGATAGTTGTGCGTGCCTAGGCCAATCTGATGCAGATTGTTCTGACAGCTCATGCGATTCGCCGCCGCGCGGACTTTCTGCACCGCAGGCATGAGCAAGCCGACCAGAATGCCGATGATGGCAATCACCACCAGCAATTCGATCAAGGTAAAAGCGTGTCTCGGCAAAACCGGCACGCCATGGATGCCGTGCGGGGCTCCCAGCCAATGCTCGCGACATGGGGGCATTTTGTCTTCATTAACTCTGGCCATGTCGAACATCTCCTCGCAATCGCTCCACGTTCGTTGACCGCGCCATGATCATGTCATAGTATGATATGATCATGGCAAAGCCAGGACAACCAAAAAATCGCGTGCGGGCACAGCGTCTGGAGCATGGCTGGTCTCAAGTGGACCTGGCCAATCGGGCGGGGATTTCGCGAGCCGCTGTCAGCGCCGTCGAAATCGGCCGGCTGGTGCCCTCGGTTGCTGCGGCCCTGTCGCTGGCCCAGACATTCGGCTGTACCGTCGAAGACCTGTTTGGTGAGGGAAGTGCCGGGCAACCAGACGCCTCTCCGTGGGCCTGGGCGATCGCCAAGGAACCTTGCCGCTACTGGCAAGGCGCGGTCGGTGGACGAGTGCTTTCCTACGCGGTGGAACCGACTGCGGCCGGATTACTCGAACATGACGGCGTGTTTCAGAACGGCTCTTTTCATACGACCAGTCGCTATATGCCGGAGCGGACGCTGGTAATCGCCTCTTGCGATCCCGCCGCGGGTCTGCTCGCGGCCGAAGTGAACCGGCTGGGCGCGTGCCGGGTGATCGTCTTGCCACGGTCGAGTCAGGAAGCGCTGGCGCTCCTGGCTAAAGGCTTGGTTCATGTCGCGGGGCTGCATCTGTCCACGGATGACTCCCCGAATGGCAACCGCGCCGCCGTGCGCAGCAGGATTGATTCGGACTGCTGCCTTCTCCATGTGGCCCGCTGGCAAGAAGGCGTGGCCCTGTCGTCGAAATCAAGGCTGCGTTCGGTACAGGCGGTGGTGCGCTCCAAGGCGCGCTGGGTGGCGCGCGAACCTGGATCCGGCGCGCGCCAATGCCTGGACGAACTGCTCCACCACCGCACGCTCCGGCGCGTGGCCCGCGACCATCGCGGCGTGGCCGAGGCTGTGCGTTGCGATTGGGCGGATGCCGGCGTCTGCGTACGACTCGTCTGCGAAGAAGCGGGCCTGCAGTTCCTCAGCGTCCGTGAGGAAGTCTACCAATTGTGCTTTCGTGCTGAGTTTCAGGACGACCGCCGTATCCGCGCCCTGAAAGATGCGGTACGCTCGGCATCCTACCGCAGACTGTTAGGCGAACTGCCCGGCTACCGCCCGTCGGCGTGCGGCGAACTCGAAACGGTAAACTAAAAGAGCGGGCACGAAAGCTAAGGAGCTTGCTTAGGCTTCTAACAAGAGCCAGAACCCCGCCGGCTCGCCCGGCAGGTGAAGCAGTTCAGGCGGCCAAGCTGCAGCCAGCCGACGAATTCTTCACCTGCCCCGGCAGGGGTCGACCCTGCTAGCCCCCGAACTGCTTCACCTGCCGGGCGAGCCGGCACGGGTCCGACGAGACCAAGGTCCAGGAGTTTTACGACATTCAGAAGGAGTTGGGTGATGCTGCTGGTCCGATCGTTCCGTGCCATCTTGCTTGCGGTTACTTTCTGCCTGGCTGCCGGCGCGGAGGACAAGGCGCTAACACCCATCCAGGCGCGCACGAAAATAGGTGAAAAGATCGCCGTAGAAATGACCGTGCGTGCGGCCAAGGATCGTTTGAGCAAACGTGGCGAGATTTACCTCGACGCCGAGACGGATTTCCGCGACGAGAAAAACTTTGCCGTTGTCATTACCAAGGCCGGCGCGGAGTCTCTCAAGAAAGCAGGCATCGAAAACCCGGCCGACCACTTCAAGGATAAGAAAATCCAGGCCACCGGAACGGTAAAAGAGGTGGACAGGGTGCCGCGTATCGAAATCGACGAGGCCAAGAACATCCGGCTTATCCAGGATTAAGAGCCTGTCCGAAAAGGGGACAGGACTCCATCTGCAACCTGAGGTGAACATGCTAAGCGCACGCAACCAGTTCCAGGGTACCGTCAAGTCCGTGAAACTCGGCGGCGTCATGGCTGAGGTCGTCATCACCGTGGGCGCCCTGGAAATTGTCTCGGCCATCACACGGACCTCGGCAGAGCAACTGAGCCTCAAGGCCGGCGATCAAGTCATCGCGGTCATCAAATCGACGGAAGTGCTGATTGATAAATAGGCGTACCGGAGGCATCATGAGATCGTTTCTTTTCTTGTTGTTGGTCCTGCTTGCCGGCGGCTGTTCGAATCAGCCGAAGACTGCTTCCGGAGACGTGCCGGAACTCATTCAACAACTGGAGAGCGGCGACGATTCGTTACGGGCGAGCGCAGCCGAGGTTCTCGGTGATAAGGGACCGGAAGCAAAAGCCGCTGTGCCCGCGCTCACGCGCGCCTTACGCGACGAATATGAGCTTGTCCGCGAGCATGCCGCGGAGACGCTAGGTCAAATCGGTCCGGACGCCCAGGCGGCAGTTCCTGCCCTGCGTTTGGCAACCCAGGACGGTGTGCCACAGGTCCGGGAAGCCGCGCAGGAAGCATTAAAAAGGATTGATGCCAAGCCGGCCAAAGGCGGGCTCTGAATACGCTTCTACCTTGCGGCATTGTAATGCGCAGCGCCAGTTTTGAAGTTGCGCTTTTCATCATTCGCACTTACGCCGCGGTATTCTTCAATGCCACGGCCTTGTGCCGTGGTACT
>DASZFN010000989.1:0-5002 GCA_035939715.1 Gemmataceae bacterium
CCAATGAGCCGTTTTGCCCGGATGAGAATTCTCATTAATTTGTCCGCCAAATCACTAATCACTTGGCGGTCTATGGCGGTCTTGGAGAATTTCCGAAAAAATCCGGCTGAGCCGGCAGATTGCTCTTGAACGAAGCAGCACCGGTTGATCCTCGCGGGCTCTGTTCTCACTGAAAACCGGTGAAGGGCATGTTGAGCAGCACCCCGAAATTCGTACTGTTGACGGCGGGATTCATAGCGGCCTGCTCTAGGTTGGCAGTCCTTGCCCGACCACCGGAAGCCAAGCTGATCGCTACCGTGAGTCGGGCCAAGGAAATGTCGGCCGTGAATCCGGCCGGCGAAGGTCCGCCGCGAAAGACGTCGGACATGGCTCCCGAGCCGGCAGGCAAGCCACCTGCACGGGAACAACGTGTCCGCACCGATCGCCTGGGCGACCCTTTGCCGGAAGGCGCGTTGGCGCGCCTTGGCACCGGTCGTTTTCGGAGCGGCTTCATGATGTATCAGGCCGCGTTTTCGCCTGACGGCAGGATTGTGGCCGGCGCCTCTGCCGGCGGCGGAATTGCACTTTGGGACGTGGCCAACGGTAAAGAGGTGCAGCGTTTTCTGGGCTACAAACACGTCTATGCACTGGCATTCTCGCCGGATGGAAAAATGCTCGCCTGCCCGGAACAGCAGATCCATCTTTATGACACCAGCACCGGAGAAAAGATGCGCACGCTGTCCGGCCATGAGGGCGGCATGACCATGAGCCTGGCCTTCTCTGCAGACGGCAAGCTTCTGGCATCCGGCGGCCATGACAACCTGGTGCGCTTGTGGGACGTGGCCTCGGGCCATGAGATCCGCAAACTGGCCGGTCATCAGAAAGGAATTTATGGCCTCGCCTTTTCTCCGGACGGCACAACACTGGTCTCGCACTCCCATGATGGGACGGTCCGCGTCTGGAATCCGCAAACGGGCAAACAACGGGGTTCGCTCCCTGCGCCGCCAGCCGGTTTCTCGACCTTCGCCATGTCAGCCGACGGCAAGCAGATTGCCATGGCCGATGAAGGCGGCGCCATCCGCATTTGGAGCCTGGCCAACCTCAAGGTGGTGCAAGTGATCCAAGCCGCGGACAGGCAAGTCGGCTGTCTGGCCTTTTCGCCCGATAGCCAGGCGCTCGCTTCCGGCCACGGTGACGGCACGATCGCCGTCTGGCAGGTTGCCACGGGGAAACCGCTCGCCCGCTGGCAGGCCCATGCCTTCATGGTGAAAACCTTGGCCTTTTCGCCCCAGAGCAAACTGTTGGTTTCCGGCGCATTCTGGGAATCTGGCGTGCGCTTGTGGGAGGCGGCAACCGGCAAGGAAGTGCAACCGCTGCCCGGGCATCATGCCTCGGTCGATGTGGTGGTTTACGAGCCGGACGGGAAAGGACTCATCACGGGGAGCCGGGACAAAACCATCGTGCGCTGGGATCTGGCCAACGGTCAGAGCCGGCCCTGGCTTGACTGGCACGCGCCTGCCATGGACCGTTTTGCCCTGTCACCGGATCGCAAAATGCTTGCCACCTGGGAGTTTTCGCCTGGCTGCATTCGCTTGCGGAATCCGGCTGGACGAGGGGAAGGGCGCCTGCTCGGCACGTTTGAATCCCGGCCAACTAAGATCCCGACGAGACCGCTCACGTTTTCGCCGGACGGCACACGGCTGGCAGCTATTTGCCGGGACGGCGTCTTGCGCCAGTGGGACGCGGTTAACGGTGTCCTGCTTTGGGAGAACAGGGTCCGCACCAACCTGGGCGCAATTGCTTTTTCGCCGGACGGGAAGATGCTGGCCAGCGCGAGCTGGGCCGGAGGAGACACCACGATCCGTCTTTGCGATACCGAGACAGGCAAGGAGATCCGTGTTTGCGCGAACGGGAGCGTGGTGGGAGAGTTGGCCTTTTCGCCCGATGGTAGGATCCTGGCCGCGGCTGCCGGCAGCCACAATCGAGCGAGCTTATGGGACGTGGCCAGCGGAAAAGAGCTTCGTTCACTTACTGGATTGCAAAAGGGCGTGCATGCCCTCGATTTCTCCCCGGATGGCCGCGTGATTGCGGCCACAGGGATAGACGACCATGCCGTGCGGGTCTGGGAAGTGGCCACGGGCGAAGCGGTCCGTCAATTCCCGGGGCCCTTCATGGGCGGCATGTCGGTCGTATTCGCGCCGGACGGCCGAACCCTCGCATCGGGCGGTGTGGATTCTACGATTCTGATCTGGGATTTGACCGGCAGGTTGAAGGACGGCGCGCTCCAACCGATGCAACTCACGGCGGACGGCCTGGAGCGGCGCTGGAGCGACCTGGCCGCCAACGCAGGTCCGCGGGCGTTTCAAGCGGTCTGGGATCTGGCTGCCTGTCCGCGCTTGTCTGTGCCTTTTCTTCAAGGTAAACTCCGTCCCGCCAGGCCGCCGGATGAAGCACGCATTGCCAGGGCCATCGGCGATCTCGACGATGGCCGCTTTGCGGTACGCGAGAAGGCCACCACGGAACTGCAAAAGATTGTCGATGTCGCCGAGCCGGCTCTGCGTAAACGGCTCGACAACAAGCCGCCGCTGGAGGTGCAGCAACGGATCGAGGTGATTCTGCGCACGCTGGATCCGAGCCGGTCGAGCGAACGCCTGCGGCTGGCGCGAGCCGTTCAGGCACTGGAGTACACTGGCGCCTCCGAGGCCAGGAAATTTCTCCAGACTTTGGCTGAGGGAGCGCCAGCCGCTGTGCTGACACGGGAAGCAAAAACGGCGCTGGACCGCTTGAGCAGAGTGCGGGCACAAAATTGACTGCCCGGGCGAATCGCTCAGTTTCGTGGCAGCAACTATAATGAGCCGAAAGCAGACTAACAAACAGCTGTTGCGCTCTCCAAAGGGGCGAGCCATGCGGAATTTCCGATTTGCCGTTCTGTCGCTACTTCTTGTGACTGGGTGCCAGCGTCAAGGGACGTCAAGCAACCCTTCTGCCGGCGGTCAGGCCGGCAACCAGACTTCCTTGACCGAAGCGCGGCGCGGCTTCCAGACCAGGCTGGCGCGGCGCGAGTCGGCCCGGGAACCGGTGCCCGCGCCGCCGCTGCGGCTGTTCGTCACGGTGCACTACGATTCGCCGGCCGGCAAGCTGGCCGCGTATCGCAGCCCGCTGCCACAGGACGGCAAGAAGCATCCGGCCATCCTCTGGATTACCGGAGGCGACTGCAACAGCATCGATGACGGCGTCTGGAAAGAGGCGCCGCCGGAGAACGACCAGACTGCCAGCGCCTTCCGGAAAGCCGGGATCATCATGATGTTTCCGTCGCTGCGTGGCGGCAATGACAATCCGGGTTTCAAGGAAGGCTTCCTTGGCGAAGTGGACGACGTGCTCGCCGCCGCCGACTACCTGGCCCGGCAAGCCGGCGTCGATCCCAAGCGTATTTACCTGGGCGGCCACAGCACCGGCGGCACGCTCGTGCTCCTGGCGGCCGAGTGCTCCGACCGCTTTCGCGCCGTCTTTTCCTTCGGCCCCGCGGACGACGTCGCCGGCTACGGCCCCGAATATCTGCCCTTCAATACCTCCGACCGGCGCGAGCTTGAGCTCCGCTCGCCCGGACGTTGGCTTCATTCCATCCAGAGTCCCGTATTCGTGTTTGAAGGCACTCAGCAAGGCAACCTGCGCGCCTTGCAAGCGATGGCGCGCAGCACCTCGAATCCGCTGGCCCACTTCCATCCGGTGCGCGGCGCCACGCATTTCAGCATCCTGGCCCCGACCACAAAGCTCATCGCCGCCAAGATTCTGAAGGACACCGGGGCGGTGACCAATATTGCCTTCGGCGAGGAGGGATTAAATCGCCCGTTCGCGAGACAATAGAAACGGCCTGCTATTGGGCAACGTCGTCAGCACGGTCTGGCTGTTCGGCGCTACTTTCTTTTACCGAGTGGTTGATCATTGCTAGGAGCTGGCCGTACTCCGCAGCCTTGCGGCGGTTATACTCCTCGTAATTGGCCCGGCGCAGCACAATGACGTCCTCGCCGTCGAACCGTCGGTTACTCAATGCCAAGCTCAGATCAGCGACCATTAGCACGTCGTAGCTTATCTGCTGGCGAGACCAATCCGGCATGTCCTAGTCGGGCATCGGAGCGATCGGCAGCCAGATGGAAAGAATTCGATCGTCGGATAGCTCCCAGCGGGTGGGGAAACGGCGGCGTGGGCTGCGGCGCCATCGGCGATGGATTCGGTATGGTGAAATCCCAGTCCGCTGTGCCGTCCTCCAGGAGAACGAGGCGAAAGGCAAACCGGGTCCCGACAGGTTCCAGATAGAGAAGATCCACGCCGGCTAACTCGGCTTGCCATTCGCCGACAATGTCCTCTCGCCATTGAGGGAGCAGTTCTTTTCGCATCGTTGACCTCGACCCTGATCGTTGGGCGACTCATTTTCAATGCTCCAGCGATCGTCAGTCCCATCACGAGCACTCGATGTTCGCCACGATGGGCCATCTGCCGCAATGCCGGCAGACGAACAACTGCATCTGTCCCCCATCTCCAAGGCTCAAGCCCGTCGGGTTCCACAGGGCAGCGGTGCTCGTTGCCACGCTCAGACATTGCCTTCTTTCATCGGAACAACCCGACTTTCCTGTCGCGACGGTCGGTGAGACGTTGAACCCTCAGAATTCGGGAGAGGCCATGCATGGTTAGGCGCTTTACTTCCCCAAACGAGTTGCCTCATGTCTTTCCTCCTCCGCCGAACGGCAGGTTGAGGAGCCTGCGCCACCATGACGAGTTGTAGGCCGCCTCTACGGCAGTGTCGCAGCGGCTCGCCAAGGTCAGGAACTCATCCGCCCACCCACTGCTCAGGCTTACCTCCTGGATCGGCCCAGTCGGGGCGAACAGCACCGACACCGTGAGCCGGGATGGCAGCCGGCCCGCCTCCAAGACAGCGATCAACCCGTCTACCTCTGCGAGAGCAGCACCCGCGTCCGCCCATGATGACCAGTCAAAGTTATTGCCAGGCAAAGCCAGTAGCGACCTC
>DASZFN010000990.1:0-3022 GCA_035939715.1 Gemmataceae bacterium
CTCCCGGATGGTTTTCTGAAACTCGGCGGCGACCCGGATGCGACCGCCCTGCGTTTCCGCAACCTGCTCGACGAGAACACCATCACCATCACGCTCACCTGGAACGACTACCGCGAGCAGGAAGACGCGGGCACGGACAAGGACCTGGACCTTTATGTTGAGGATTGGCAGGGCAAACGCGTGGCAGCGAGCGAGAAAAGCCAGGTCCCGGCCGGCAAGGTCCCTGGTCCGGAAGAAACCCGCAATCCGCGCGAACGGATCGTCCTCACCGATCTGCCGGCGTCTGCCGACCAGGATTATCGCATCCGCATTCGCATGAAGAAGGGGAAATTCAGCAGTGCCGACCAGATTCGCGTGCTGCTGTCGCCGCGACGAGAGGCCTATTTTGATCCGCAAACCAATACCTCGACGCCGGCCGTCCGCTTTATTGACGCGAGCGGCAAGGGGGAGATCTTTCCGCCCGCCGACAATCCGCTGGTCCTGACCGTGGGCGAGATCGGCCCCACTTGTGCGCGCGGCCCGACCGCCGATCACCGCGTCAAGCCGGATGTGATCCTCCCGGATTCGCGGGCACTCTTCACCAATGGCGAGATGACCCTGGGTACCTCCAACTCGGCGGCATATTTCGCCGGCGTGGTGGCGCTCTTGAAAGCGGCCGAGCCGGGCCTGCGCACCCGCCACCTGCTGTGGTTTGCCCATTACGGCAAGGCCCGGCAGATCGCTCTCGGCCGTGACGGCATGCCTCTGCCCACGAGCCGTTCTCCGGGCGGCGAGCGCCTGCCGCAGATCAACAACGGCCTGATGCCGATGCGCCGCATGCCGATGCCGGCTCGCTATGCCGGACCGGCGCCTGCCTTAAGCCGCGAGCAACAGATCTTGCTATACCGCCAGCGACAGACCGTATTGCCGCAGCGCTCCGCCGCTCCGTCCTCAAACTTCGCTGCCGCGACGGCAACTCCGTCCCGCCAACTTCGCGTCTGGCAGACTCCCACCCAGCAGGAACTCAGGGAACAGGTTCAAAAGGACCACTGAGCTGCTCGTTTTCATCCTTTCCTCACAGGCGTTTCACTCCTTCGGGATTATTCTGGCATCTCTCATAGATTGTTCAGCCCGCGGAACGGCGAACGATCTTGTCGTGCGACGGCACAAAATCTGTCAGCTTCCCTCTGCCGAAGCCCGGCGCAGCACCACGCACCAATCCCGGAGGTTGACATGCTCTTTCGCCGTCCATTTGCCGACGATTCCACACCCCACGCGCGCAGCAGCCCTCGCCGGCGAACCCACAGAACCATCTTGAAGGTCGAGCTCCTGGAGGACCGTCGCACGCCGGCCAGCCTCACCAGTGCCTTCATCGCGCAGGCTTATCAGGATATGTTTCAAAGGACGGTCGATCCCTCGGGACAATCGACGTGGGGAGGTTTTGTCGACGGCGGGGCGACGCGCTCGTTAGCGGTCGTCGGCATCGAGACGGCTACATCCAACGAATACTGGATCGCGCAAACGCAACACCTCTACAGCCTTCTCCTCAAGCGCACGGCCGACCCGCAAGGACAGGAGCTTTCTGCCGCTTTTCTGGCTGCCGGCGGCAGCATCGAGCAACTGGCGGCGACCATCGCCGGTTCCGCGGAGTATTTCCAGGACCGGGCCGGCAGCAGCAACGACGGCTTCTTGAGCGCGCTCTACCAGGATGCCCTGGGACGTGCCGTCGATGCCAGCGGCCAGGCGGCTTTCGACCAGGCCCTGGCGGCGGGGCTGAGCCGCACCCAGGCCGCTCTCTTGCTTTTTCAAAGTCAGGAATACCGCACCGATCTCGTGCAGAGCTTGTATCAGCAATTCTTGCATCGCGCGGCGGACCCGGGCGGCCTGTCCGCTTTTGTGAGCGCCCTTCAGAACGGCGCCAGCGACGCCCAGGTCGTTGCCGCCCTCATGGGATCGGCTGAATACTTTACCCAGCTCGGGGCGACGGCAACGACACTGGTGTTCTCGGCCAATCCGTCTGTTTTCGGCCAATCCGTGACCTTTACGGCGACCGTCGCTCCCACGGCGGCGGCAGCCGGTACGCCGACCGGCACGGTGACCTTCACAGACCAGGCCAGCGGCGCCACGCTCGGCAGCGGCACTCTGGACGCCAACGGCCAGGCCGCCTTCAGCAGCACGGCCCTCACGGTCGGCAGCCACACGATCACGGCCAGTTACGCCGGCGACGGCACCTTTGCCGCCAGCAGCAGCTCCCTAAGCCAGACCGTCAACCAGGCCGCCACGGCCACCACGCTGGCGGCGTCGGCCAATCCCTCCGTGGCGGGGCAAGCGGTGACCTTCACGGCGACCGTCTCGGCCACCGCGCCCGGCGCCGGCACACCGACCGGAACCGTGACCTTCACCAATCAAGCGACCGGCGCCACGCTCGGCAGCGGCAGCCTGGACGCCAACGGCCAGGCCACCTTCAGCAGCAGCAGTCTGGCCGTCGGCACCGCTACGGTGAGCGCGAGCTATGGCGGCGACACCAACTTTGCCAGCAGCACCGGCTCCCTGAGCCAGGCCGTCAGTCAGGCGAGT
Source organism: Gemmataceae bacterium (assembly GCA_035939715.1). Lineage (GTDB taxonomy): Bacteria > Planctomycetota > Planctomycetia > Gemmatales > Gemmataceae > DASZFN01. Next base: position 2,557 of record DASZFN010000990.1, read on the forward strand.
ACGACCACGGTGCTGGCTTCCTCGATCAACCCATCCGTCTCAGGCCAGGCAGTGACGCTGACCGCCACCGTGTCCGCCACGGCGCCCGGCGCCGGCACACCCACCGGCACGGTCACCTTTGCCGATCAAGCCAGCGGCAGCACGCTCGGCACTGCCACCCTGGACGGCAACGGCCTGGCCACCTTCAGTGCTACCAATCTCTCAGTGGGCTCGCACACCATTACCGCGAGCTATGGCGGCGACAGCAGCTTTGCGACCAGCACGGGCTCGGTGAGCCAGGTCGTCAACCAGGCGGCGACGGCCACTTCCCTGGTCTCGTCTGTCGACCCGTCGGTGTCGGGCCAGGCGGTGACTTTCACGGTGACGGTCACAGCCACGGCCCCCGGCGCCGGCACGCCTACCGGATCCATAAGCTTCACGGATCAAACCAACAGCACCGTGCTGGGCAGCGCCACGCTCGACGCCA
>DASZFN010000991.1:0-2021 GCA_035939715.1 Gemmataceae bacterium
GAGATCAGCGGCGTCGCGCATGGCGGGGTGGAAGCCGACCTCTTTATCAATCTTGTGCAATTGGTCCGTGCGCAGTCGCAAGGCCTTGCGATGTTTGGCGTAGCCTGGGTCGGCAAACGGCACAATGGTATTGATCCCGTCGTTGCCGCCATCCAGTTGAACCACCACCAGGACACGGCCATCACGGTCGGGCGGCGCTGCACGGGCGGTTTGTGCGAGGAAGCCGGGCACGGTCGGCGTTAGGGCAACCAGAGTGGAGGCCCGCAAGCTCGTACACAGAAAATCACGCCGGGAAAACATATTGGTTTCTCCTTGAGAGGCGAATCAAGCCAATTGCACCTCGGGCGAGGCCATCAACAAAGCAATGCCGCGCGCCACGCTTTCGGGGTTACGCTCCGCCCTGGGACCCAGAGCCATGATCAGTCGTTCACGCCAGACCGGCTCCAGAGGGAGGCCGGTGAAAAGTTCCGCGTAGAACGTCAGCAAGTCGTGCAGATCTTTGCCGCGCTGGTGCCGTTCGGCGAGGGCAATGCCATCCAGGTGTCTTGGGGGACCCGTCAGCTTGCCCTCAACGAGAGCGGCCGCAAAGTTCACCCTGCCTATGATCGCCTGGGTTCCGAGCCAACCGCGCCCGCTGGGCCAACCGCCGACGTTGGGCGGATAGAACAGATCTTGACCAATGCGCGCGGCCCATTCAGCCAGCAACAGGGTACTGGGCGGCGTTTCAAAACGCTCCAGAGCCCGAGGCAAGCCAACGATGAACTCGACCGGCCCCAAGACGCGGTTGCCGAGATTCGCGTCAGCGAAGAATGTTCGCGAGCGCAGCACTGTTTCCACGGCCCAGGCTATTTCGAGCCGATGCTCCGCCAGCCCAGCCGCCAGAGAATCGATGCTCGACGGGGGCAGCGCATTCTCGCCGAAGAACAGGTCACAGAGGCGCCAGGCGAGCCGCCGTGAGGTTGCCGGCTGCTCGAGCAAAATCCGCACCAGGTCGTCCCCATGCCAGCGCCCCTTCTGGCCAAGCAGGGTTTTCTCGCCGTCGTCATGTCCAAAGACAGAGTAGCGGAAGGCGCCGTTCTCGACCGTCCAACCGGTGAGTGCTCGGGCCGCTTCCTTGACGTCTCTTTCCGTGTAAGAACCGACTCCGAGTGTGAAAAGCTCCATGAGCTCTCGGCCCAGGTTCTCGTTGGGCTGGCCCTTGCGATTGACCGGAGCGTCGAGCCAGATCAGCAGAGCCGGGTCGTGGACTACGGCTTTGAGTAGGTCGGCGAAGGGACCTCGAGCGTGCTGGCGAAAGATCTCGTTCTGGCGGCGCATGGCGCTCAAGTCGCCGACCTTGGAGTTGCTCGTGGCGAAATGATCGTGCCACATCAGGGTCAGGCGCTCGCCGAGCGGGTCTGGTCCCCAGTACATGTGATAAATCCACCAGGCCTTCAGGCGGCCGGGATCGTGAGCGCTCCTGGCAAGAAGGTCGGCGATCTTCGGAAACTCCTTGGCCACGCCGCTCATCCGGGCTTTGCCCTTGAGTAGCCGATCGACGCTAGGTCCAGGTCCATCGACGAGGTCCCGTTGGAGCTCCTGCCAGGTCGCGGCAAAGCCGGCGCGACGGTGCAGATGGACCACGCGCCGCAGGTTCCACGGCTGCTCCTTACTGGGGACGTAGGGTGCCCAGGCCTCGTCGAGCTTGCTCATGGCCATTCCTCACAGGGGAATCACGTTGGCTCAATTATTCGGGAACAGTTTGCCTTTGGTATCGCTAAGGTCGCGCGTTTCTCCTGGCTTAAGAATCAAGCCCTGGAACAGATAGCCGGCCAGGAAATGCACGTCGGGTGGCGGCTTGGAGAAGTAGACCGAATACCTCTCACCGGGAACCAAGCCTTCGATGCGAAATCTACCGTCTGCGTCGGTGTGATAGCGGCCAGGTATGATCAAGGCCGTTGGATTGAGATTCCCAGTCATAATGTCATTTCCGACTGAAGGCTGCCCGTCGCTGCCGACGAGTCGGCCGGTGACCGTCGCCC
>DASZFN010000992.1:0-3523 GCA_035939715.1 Gemmataceae bacterium
TCATTGCATAGGGCGGCGCCATCAGACGGTAACCAATGTAGTTGTACACAGTCACGAACGAACCCAGCAGTACGAACCCCTCGGCGAACAGCCAGGGCAAGCCGCGATCGCGGAACAGATGGGCGAACATCAAGAGCTCCGAACGCAAGCGAAACACTTGTCGCTTGAAGTGCCGCGAGGGCGGCAGACTCCGGATGAACAAAATGGCCGCGATGCTCCCGATGACCCCCACCGCGGCCAATGCGATACGCCATCCAAAGAAATCGGTCAGGACGCCGGCGATCAAGCGCCCTCCCATACCGCCCGCGGCGTTGCCGCCGATGTACAGACCCATCCCAAGCCCGATGGAATCCGGGTGCATCTCCTCGTTGAGATAGGTCATGCCCACGGCGGGAAGACCGCCCAAGGCGAGGCCCAGCAACGCGCGCAGCGCCAGAAAGCTATGCCAGGTGGGCGCCACGGCCGTCAGCAGCACGAGCAGAGCGGACGCCAGCAACGACACGGTCATCACGGCCTTCCGGCCCCAGGCGTTAGATACGGGTCCGGCAAATAACACGGCGCAGGCCAGCACCGCGCTCGGCAGCGACAGCGACAGCGCGCTGGTGGCCGCGCTCACCTGAAATTGCCGGCTGAACTCCGGCATGATCGGCTGGACGCAATAGAGCAACCCGAACGTAGCAACGCCCGCCGCAAACATGGCGAGATTCGTGCGGCGGAATGCGGGTGTGCCGTGTCGGATCAATGGTTCAACTACTTCACGCATTGCTGCACTTAACCTAATTGCGCTGCATTTGTGACGTGGTTCGTACACATTCTTGCCCATTCTTTCGCATGCAATCCTCCAATACTCTGCTGCTTCATCTGCGGGACACAGGCCGCGTCAAGTAGACAATTACGCATGGGCTTACTTTCTCGCCGGCTTGAGCTGATCGCAGTTGTGACGGCATCGTTCTGGTCGATCTCGCTCCACGCCCAGGTGAGTGTGACGACATATCACAACGATAATGCCCGGACCGGACAAAATACGCTGGAGATGACTCTCACCCCGGCCAACGTGAACAGCAGCCAATTCGGCAAGCTGTTTACGGTCCCGGTGGATGGGGTCGTTTACGCTCAACCCCTGTACGTGGCCAATGTGAGCATCAGCGGCGCCACCCATAACGTCCTCTACATCGCGACGGAGCACGACAGCGTCTACGCCTTCGACGCCGACACCGGCACTCAGTACTGGCAGAAAAGCCTGATTCCCGCCGGCGGCAGCACGGTTTCCGGCTACACGGATCTGAAATGCGGCGATATTCTGCAGGAGGTGGGCATCACCGGAACACCCGTGATCGACCCCACGACCGGCACCCTGTACGTCGTGGCGAAGGTGAAGCTCAACGGCGCCATCCTGCAATACCTGCATGCGCTCGACATCAGCACGGCCGCCGAGAAATTCGCGGGGCCCGTGAATATCCAAGCGTCCGCACCGGGAACGGCGGCCGATGGCAACGGCTCCATGGTGACGTTCAATGCGCGTCAGGAGAATCAACGCCCCGCCCTGCTGCTGGAAAACGGCCACGTCGTCATCGGTTGGGCTGGTCATTGCGATGTCGCGCCCTGGCACGGCTGGGTCATCTCCTACGGAGCGGCCACGCTCGCGCAGGAGGGCGTCTACACGTCGTCGCCCAATGGTTTTGGAAACGGCATTTGGATGAGCGGTGCCGGGCCGGCCGCCGACGTCAGCGGCAATATTTTCTTCTCCACCGGCAACGGCACCTGGAGCGCAGCCGACCAGGGAGATAGCATCGTCAAACTCGGACCGCCGTCGGGCTCGGCACTTCCGCTGCTCGACTATTTCACGCCATACAACCAGCCTGCCCTGTCGGGCGCCGACGTGGACCTGGGTGCCGGCGGGGTGATGCTGCTGCCGACGCTCCCGAACGGCACGCAGCCGCTGGCGATGATGAGCAAGGCCGGGACGATTTACCTGGTCGACCGCAACAACATGGGCAAATATTGCATCGCTCAAACACCGGCGTGCAACAACACCGATACCAACGTGCTCCAAGAGATCCCCGGAGCCCTCACCGGGCTCTGGGGCGCCCCGGCATATTGGAACGGTTATTTGTATTGGGGCGGCGGCAATGACAACACCGGAGCGGCCGAGCCACTCAAAGCCTATTCGTTCAACGCCAACAATTCCGGGTTGATTTCGACGGCTCCTGCGTCGGTGAGCACGAAATTGTTCAACTTTTCGGGTCCGATTCCCTCGGTTTCGTCCAATGGGACCACCAATGGCATCGTCTGGGGACTCGACAACTCGAGCTTCGGCACCACTTGTGCGAGTGCCACCAACTGCCAAGTGCTGTACGCCTACGATGCGACGAACCTGGCGAACATGCTCTACAACAGCAACCAGGCCGCCAACAATCGGGACGTGCCCGGCTCGGCCGTCAAGTTCACCACGCCGACGGTGGCGAACGGCAAGGTGTACGTCCCAAGCAACGGCTCGATTTCCGCCTTCGGGCTGCTGAACTCAGCCTCGCCAATCGCGACCGCGCCCAGCCTGTCCCCTGTCTCGGGTACTTACACATCAGCCCAAACCGTGACCATCACGGATACCACCCCCGGCGCAGTGATCTACTACACCACGAATGGTTCGACCCCGACGACGTCTTCCCCGAAATACGCAGCGCCCCTCACCGTCGGCACCACGACGACCATCATGTCCATTGCGGCAGCCAGCGGCTATGCCAATAGCGCCGTGAGCAGCGCGACCTACACGATCTCGGCTTCGGGCAGCGCGCCGCAGGCACTCGTAAACCTGGCGAGCATCGACAACGTCAACGGATTGGGGACCAACGGCACTGCGGTATCCAACGGGGGAGTGGACACCGCCGGCAACGCCTACTCGGCCAATCTGCTGGGCTCCTCCGTCACCTGGTCCGGAATCGCCTTCAACCTCGGCGCTGCGGGTGGCCCGAATGCCGTGTCCGGCGCCACGCTCCCTCTGCCCGCGGGCAACTATTCGACTCTGAACCTGCTGGCCACAGGCGTTTACGGCAGTCAGGTCAATCAGTCTTTCGTGATTACTTACACGGACGGCACCACCACGACGATCACGCAAAGCTTGAGCGATTGGTTTTCACCGCAGAACTTTTCGGGAGAATCCAAGGCCGTGACCATGGCTTACCGACTCACCGCGAGCGGTGCCATCGACAACCGGACTTTTTATCTCTACGGCTATTCCTTCGCCATCAACTCAACTAAAACGGTCAAGAGCGTCAGCCTCCCCAAGAACCGCAGCGTCGTGGTGTTCGCGGTCACGCTCTCCGGAACGGTCGCTCAGCCGCCACCGCCGCCACCGCCACCGCCGCCGCCACCGCCGCCGCCGCCGCCGCCGCCACCACCGCCGCCACCGCCACCGCCGCCGCCGCCACCGCCGCCACCGCCGCCAGCGCCACCATTCGACGCAGCCGCGGGCGCAGGACAGGCCGGACTTTTCGGCGCATGCATTCTTCCCAGCAGAAATCCCAAA
>DASZFN010000993.1:0-12221 GCA_035939715.1 Gemmataceae bacterium
TGAAGGAATCGAGGGTTGCACCCGCAGGCAAGGTGTCCGTGACGACGACGCTGCCAGCATCGCTGGGGCCGTTATTGGTGACGGTAAGCGTATAGGTGACGGACGTCCCCTGCGTAGCCGTGGCCGGCCCCGTCTTGGTGATGGCCAGGTCGGCTGAGGCAGCGGCCACCGTGGTGGTGACGGTCGAGCTATTATTGGCCGAATTGGGATCGGTAGTCGTGGTGGCGCCCGTGGCGGTGTTGGTGATGGTCGAGCCGGCGGCCGTGCCGGCGGCCGCCTTGACGACGATCGTAAAGGTCGCGGTAGCCCCGGCAGCCAGGCTGGCGGCAGATTGGGTGATCGTGCCCGTGCCGCCCACGGCGGGCGTCGTGCTCGTGAAGCCGGCGGAATGCGTCTCGGAGACGAACGTCGTGCCGGTCGGCGTCGCATCGGTCAGCGTCACGGTGGCGGCGTCGCTCGGGCCGGCATTGGTCAGCGTGATGGTATAGGTCAGATTGGTGCCGGCCGTCACGGTGGCGGGACCGGTCTTGGTGACCGCCAGATCGGCCGATGCGGCGACCGTCGCGGTCACGGAAGACGTATTGTTGGCCGCATTCGCGTCCGGGGTCGTGCTGGTCGCGGAAGCGGTGTTGGTAATGGTGGCGCCGCCGGCATTGCTGGAGTTCGCATGCACGACAATCGTAAAGGTGGCGGTGGCGCCGGCAGCCAGCGTGGGGGCAGTTTCTGTAACGGCGCCTGTGCCGCCCGGAGCCGGAGTGAAACTGGTGAAGCCCGCCGGATGGGTTTCCGAGACAAAAGTGGTGCCGGTCGGTGTATCGTCGGTCAGCGAGATGTTCTGCGCATCGCTGGGACCGGCATTGGTAAGGGTGATCGTGTAGGTCAGGTTCGTGCCGGCGGTAACGGTTGCCGGGCCGGTCTTGGTGACGCTGAGATCGGCCGAGGTGGCGACCGTGGTGGCCAGCGTCGCGGTATTGTTGGCGGCGTTGTTGTCGGTGGTCGTGCTCGTGACGGTGGCCGAATTGGTCAGCACGGCGCCGTTGGCCACGCTCGGGCTGACTTGCGCGACAAGGGTCACGGTCGTGCTCGCGCCTGCGGCCAGCGTGCCCAGCGTATCCGTGAAACTAGTGCCGCTGCCGGTCCCGGAGCTGGCGGAAACAAACGTCTCGCCAGCCGGCAAGGTATCGGACAGATTCACCGCCTGGGCGTCGCTGGGACCGCCATTCGTCACCGACAGCGTGTAGGTCACCTGCGTCCCCGCCGTCGCCGTGGCCGGGCCGGTCTTGGTGATGCGCAGATCCGCTACCGCGCTGGCCGTGGTATTGAACGTCGCGGTGTTGTTGGCGGCATTCGTGTCGGTGGTGGTGCTCGTGACCGTGGCGCTATCGGTCAAGGTCGTGCCGTTGGCCACGCTGGGACTGATCTGGGCGACGATGGTAATGGTTGTGCTCGCGCCTGCGGCGACCGTGCCCAGCGTGTCTGTGAAACTCGTGCCCGATCCTGTCCCTGAACTGGACGACACGAAGGTTTCCCCGGCCGGCAGCGTGTCGGAGACCGTGACGCCCTGGGCATCGCTGGGGCCGGTATTGGACACCGACAGCGTATAAGTCACTTGCGTGCCCGCGGTCGCCGTCGCCGGACCCGTCTTGGTAATGGCAACATCAGCGGCCGCGTTCACCGTGGTGGCGAATGTGGCGGTATTGTTGGCGGCGTTCGTGTCCGTGGTCGTGCTGGTGACGGTGGCCGAATCGGTCAAGGTCGTCCCGTTGGGGACACTGGGGCTGATCTGCGCCACGAGCGTGATGGTGGTGCTGCTGCCCGCGGCGACGGCGCCGAGAGGCGCCGTAAAGGCGGTTCCGGAGCCGGAGCCCTGACTGGCGGACACAAAGGTTTCTCCTGCGGGCAGCGTGTCGGTCAGGTTGACTCCCTGCGCGTCGCTCGGACCGGTATTGCTTACGACCAGGGTGTAGGTCACCTGGTTCCCTGCCAGCGCCGTAGCCGGGCCGGTCTTGGTGACGGCCACATCAGCCACCGCGGTAACCGTAGTGTTGACCGTTGAGGTATTGTTTGCATTGTTTGTATCCGTGGTGTTGCTGGAAATGTTGGCGGTATTGCTAATCGTCGAGCCGTTGGCGTCGCTGGAATTGGCATGCACCACGATTGTGAAGGTCGCCGAGGCCCCAGCCGCAAACGTGGCATCCAGGAAGGTTACGGTGCCGGTGCTGCCCGGCGCGGGCGTGTTGCTCTGGAACGCCGGGCCGCTGGTTTGCGCCGCCGAGACGAAAGTCGCCCCCGTCGGAACAATGTCTGAGACAACCACGGTCTGAGCGTCGCTTGGACCACCATTGGTGACACTGAGCGTGTAAGTGAGATCGGTGCCCGCAGTGACAGCCGCCGGGCCGGTCTTGGTCACGGACAGGTCGGCCGCCGTGGCCACCGTGGTAGCAGTGGTCGAGGAGTTGTTGGCCGGGTTCGAGTCGGCGGTGGTGCTGCCGATGGTCGCGGTATTGTTGATCGTGCTGGCATTAGGCGCGCTGGCGTTGACGGCAAGCACGAGCGTGAAGGTGGCGCTGGCACCGGCAGCCAGCGAGGCGATCGTGTCCGAAACGGTCCCTGTCCCGCCCGCCGGGGGTGTCGTCAGAATGAAAGCCGGTCCACTGGTCTGGGTTTCCGAAACGAAGGTGGTGTTGCCCGGAATTACGTCCGTGACGGCGACGCTTTGGGCATCGCTGGGCCCGCTGTTGGTTACGGAAATCGTGTAAGTCAGGTTGGTCCCCGCGGTTACCGTCGCCGGCGCCGTCTTGGTCGCAGCTAGGTCGGCCACGGTTACCACCGTGGTGTTGACGCTGGAACTGTTGTTGGCGCTGTTCGGGTCAGGAGTGGTCGAAGAAGCCGTCGCCGTGTTCGTGAGCGTGGTACTCTGGGCCACGTTCGAATTGACGTGCAGCACCAGGGAAAAGGTCTCCGTGCCGTTGGCCGGCAGCGTCCCGCCGGAGGGCGGGCCGGAAATCTGTGTGAAGGAAACCAGTGTTGTGCCGGGCGGCGGCGTGTCGGACAGGACAGCGCTCTGGGCGTCACTGGGGCCGTTGTTGGTCAAGGTAATCGTGTAGGTGATATCCGTGCCGGCGGTCGCCACGGGGGGGCCCGTCTTTGTCACGGCCAGGTCCGCCGACGTCGCCACGGTGGAGGTGGCGGTGGACGAATTGTTGGCGGCATTCGGATCCGTGGTCGCGGCGCCTGCCGTTGCGGTATTGCTGATCGTCGTACCGCTGGCCGTGCTGGCAGCAATATGGACGACAATTTCAAACGTGGCCGTGCCCGTCGCCGCAAAGGTCGCAGTCGTGGCGGTAACCGTCCCGCCAGAGCCGACAGGCGGGCTGGTCAGGTTAAAAGCCGGGCCGGAAGTCTGCGTATCGGACACAAAGGTCGTGTTGGCCGGCAAGGCGTCGTTGAGGGCCACGGTTTGGGCGTCACTGGGACCCGCGTTGGTAAGCGTGATGGTGTAAGTCGCATTTGCTCCCGCCGTGACGGTGGCGGGCGCAGTCTTGGTCACGGCCAGGTCAGCGACAGTAGTCACGAGGCTGGTTGCCGTGGCGGTATTGTTGCCGGCGTTGGAGTCGGTTGTGCTGCTGGTAACGGTGGTGGTGTTGTTGATCGATGAGCCATCGGCAGCGCTCGGGGCGATGCGCACGACAATCGTGAAGGTGTCGTTTTCACCCGCGACCACCGTCGGCGCGCTGAACGTGACCGTGCCGGTCTGGCCCGGATTCGGCGCGGTCGTGCTAAAGTTGCCCGGCGCCGTGGCGGAAACGAACGTGGTATTGGCAGGCAAAGTGTCGGCGAGATTCACATTTTGCGCATCGCTGGGGCCCAGGTCGGTGAGCGAAAGCGTGTAGGTCAAGTCGGTGCCCGCTGTCACTGACACGGGCGCAGTCTTCGTGACCGACAAATCAGCGACCGCGGCCACCGTCGTCAGAGCCGTGGAAGAGTCGTTAGCGCTGTTGGGATCGGTGGTGCCGGAGGAGATATTCGCGGTGTTGGCGATGGTCGAGCCGTCCGGCGCGCTGGAGTTAATGTTGACGACCAGAACAAAGATGTCGGTTTCACTGGCGGGCAATGTTGTGGCGGAGCCGATGACGAAACCAGTACCGCCGACGGGCGGCTTCGTGAAACCGAAGGTCGTGGCCCCGGATTGTTGCGTTACCGATACGAAAGTCGTGTTGGTGGGAACGGCGTCGATCAGGAGCGGACTCTGGGAGTCGCTGGGTCCAAGGTTCGTAAGCGTCAGCGTGTAGGTCAGGTCCGTCCCCGCTGTGGCCGTGGCCGGTCCGGTTTTTGTGATGGCCAGGTCGGCGACCGCAGCCACGGGTGTGCTGACGGTGGCCGAGTTATTGCCTGCGTTGGGATCGTTTGAGGTCGTCGTGACGTCGGCTGTATCCGAAACGTTGCTGCCGTCCGGAGTACTGCTGAGCACGTGGTCGACGATCTGGAACACCGCCGTGGCGTTGGCCGCCAGGCTGGTGATGGTAGCGGTCGTGTTGCCCGTCCCCCCCACGCCCGGGTTGGTGACGTTAAAGGTCGGCCCGGAAACCTGCGTCTCGGACACAAAAGTTGCCCCGGCGGGTACTGCATCGGTCATGCTGACATTGTCGGCGGACCCCGGCCCGTTATTGGTGACCGTCACCGAATAGGTGATGTCCGTGCCTGCGGTGACGGGAGATGGGCTGGCGGTCTTGGTCACCGCTACGTCTGCGGTAGAGTTTACGGCGACCGCGGCGGTCGCGGCGGTGCCGGGCGCAGCCACAAACAGGGACGTGTAGCGGACCGAATTGGTAATGTTCCCGCTGCTCGCAGCAGGATCAACCTGGGCAACCAGCGTAAACGTGTCGATCTCGTTTGCCGGCAGGAAACCGCTGGGGTTGCCGGGACTTACCGTGGACCAGATCACATTGTTGTTCGTCCCCACCGGAGGGAAGTTCGGCGTCCACTGCGTGGGATCGGCAGGGTTCTGGCTCCCCGACACGAACGTCGTTCCCGCGGGCAACGTGTCATCGAGCATCGCGACAAAGTCGTCGAGGTCCGATTGGACCTGAATGGTGTAAGTGATGTTCTGACCTGCGATGGCAGTAGGCGAGGCAGCAGTCTTGGTGAGCGTCACGGCAGGCACAATGCGGATTTCGAGCCCTTCCACGTTGGGCCGATAGCGCTCGCGTCCCAGACGGTCGCGCTCGCGTCGTTGATTCTTGATGAGTGTGGACTTGCCTGGGTTAATCCAGCGACGCCAAGCGTTGAACAACATAGGTGGGACTCCTGCAGCTTTTTTGGAGGGCCAGACCGCCAACAGACGACACGGCGAGAACGCGCCGCCCGCAGGCGGCCCCAAATAGCGCGCACTACGAACGAACGAGCGAATCGCCGTAATTTTGTCCTTCTCTCTTTCAGGAACAACAAAGGGGAAGCTGGGGAAGAATACCCCCGGCGTGCAAATCCTTAAGGGCTTTGTTGATCCTTCTCTGTTATCCTTTCGGAATTCCGAATTCCGCCAACAGAAAAAGTTAAGGGGTAGCGGTCGCGATTGCAATACAAAAAAGTCTTCCCAGACAGGAATTTTTGCCTGCCTTGCCGAAACTAATTATTGGCGCGATAAGATGCGGGGAATGGATTAAGCGGACCGGCTGGATATTTTAGAAGTTCTGTCCCCTATCCGGATGGGCTCTAGATCGACGTGGCCTGATCGTCTTATTCGGCATGGTCAGCCGCGGACGGTGTAGTCTTTTTCGTCGGCAAAGTCGGATTCCAGCATCTCGTTCAGCCGACGCTTCAAGGCAGCACGCCGGTCGTTGTGCTGATAAACCGAGCGCGCCAGTTCGACAAAGCGCGGGCCAAAGTCCTGCACCTGTTCGCAGCCGCGCAGGTCATCTTCAACCTGCCACAGCAATTCGTTAGCGCTTCTGAGCTGTGCGGTCAACTCGATTATCTCGGGCGAAGGCTCAAGCGAACGCTCCCGGGCAGCCTGCAGCACGGCCAGTTCGCGGCGGACGTTGGCGAGCTTTGCTTCGTCCTTGATGCGCGCCGCCTTGATCTCCAGAATGCTAATCCGGTCCAGCAATTCGCCGGGCGCCATTTCCACAGTAATGGGTCGAGGCTTGCGCCGGGGGAGCCGGTTGGACAACTCCTGAGCCATGCGCGCAAATACACTTTCCCAATCACCCGGGCGCGGCTGCCGGAACAGACGCACCGACGGGTACCACGGCGAATCTTCGCGCTCCAGCAGCCAGCGCCACTCAGGAGAAAAGGCCAGCGGCAGCCACGCTGTCACGCCCAGCGCCCCGGCCAGATGGGCCAGCGACGTATCCGCTGAAATCACCAGGTCGAGATTCTTCATGACCGGGGCAGTATCCATGAAGGGACCCGAAGCCTCGTCAAGCTTGCTGCCCAGGTCAATCACGGAAAACTCCCCCGCCACGTCGGCAAGCTGATCGAGCCCGTGCGTTTTTTGCAGACTAAAAAGCTGCACCCCGGCCACCCTGGCCACGACCGCCAATTGCTGCAAAGGAAAGGACCGTCGCCGGTCGCCGGGATAGCTCGGGTTTCCTTGCCAGGCGATGCCGATCTTGCAAGCCGTGTACCGGCTCAGCTCCTGCTGCCAATGCGCGATCAGACCGGGGTCGGCAAAGATGTAGGGAACCGTTGCCGGAATGGTTTTCACCGTGGTCCCGAAGATGCGCGGCAAACTAAGCAACGGCGCGTAGACGTCGAACTTCGGCAACGGCGTCTCATAAGGCACCAGTTGATCGATGCCTGGACAGCCGGCCAGAATTTTCACGAGGGGTTTTTGACAGGCGACGATTACCTTGCCGCCGCGCTCCTTGACCAGCGCCGCATAGCGAATGAACTGCAGCGTGTCGCCGAGCCCCTGCTCGGCGTGCACCAGGATGGTGCGGCCGTGCAGCGGCGCGCCGTCCCAGACCGGCTGCTCGAACGTGAACGGGGTCATTACCTTGGTCTTGAAGCGCCACTCGTATTCCGGCAGGCCGCGTTCGTAGTCTCCCTGGGCCAGCCAGATGAGCGCCCGACCCATGTGGGCATCGGCATAATCGGCGCGCAGACTCAAGGCCTGCTCAAAGTCCGCGCGCGCCTCGTCCATTTTCTGTTGCTGCACCTTGGCCTGTGCCTGGTTGTCATAAGCCTCGGCGTAATCCGGCTTGATCTCCAGCGCCTGGTGATAATGGCGCAGCGCTTCCTCCGGATGGCCCATTTCTTGAAGGACGTTCCCCATGTTCGCGTGCGCCTCGGCATAATCCGCTTTGAGGCGCAGGGCTTCTTCGTAGCAGGCCAGGGCCTCGTCGTAACGATTCAGGCTTGCCAGCGCGATGCCGAGATTGGCGTAGGCCTCGGCGTAGTCCGGTCTGATGCGCAGCGCTTCGCGGTAGGTGGTGACGGCTTCCTCAAGCCGACGCTGCGAAAGATAGGCATTGGCCAGGTTGTTGTAGGCGTCTGCGAAATTGGGCCGCAGTTCCAGAGCGTACTGATGCTGGGCGATGGCCTCCTCGTAGCGCTCCAGGCGAACCAGCACGGCGCCGAGGTTGTTATAAGCTTCGGCGTGGTTGGGCCGGAGGTGAATCGCCTGGCGATAGCTGGATTCGGCCTCCGCCAGCTTGCCTAGCGCCTTGTAAGCGTCGCCGAGATTGTTGTGGGCATCCGCATAGGCAGGCGACAGTTCGAGCGCCCGGCGATAACACGCTGCGGCTTCCTCGAATTTGCCCTGGTGTCGCAGGGCGGCGCCCAGATTGTTATGGGCCTGCGGATAATCAGGGTTAAGCTGCAGCGCCTTGCGATAACACTCCACGGCTTCGGCATACTTGCCCAGATCCACGAGAGCGTTGCCGAGATTGTTGTAACTTTCCAGGAAATTCGGTCTCAGCCGCAACGCTTCCCGGTAGCTGGCCACGGCATCGGTACTATGGCCCTGGCTTCGGCAAATAATCCCGAGAATGCACCAGCCGTCCGCATTGTCCGGACTCTCCTGAAGCGCTTGCCGGAAAACCTGTTCGGCCTGCGCGGCAGCGCCCGCCTGATACAGGCTCCAGCCATGAGCTAAGCGGTCGTTCACGGGGGTCATGAGGTACGATTTTCTCATCTCCGCAGGCGCCGAGCAACTCCGTATCAATTATGGCTCGCCCTGAATTTTGTCCACGCCGCCGGTTTGACAGCCCAGCGGACCTGACCTAGTTTTGAGATTGATTTTCACTCTCGGCAGAAAAGGGAGGGCCCCCTATGTCGACCGCGACCGCCAATGCTCAGACGGAAGTTATCCATAGCCCATTTACCCGGGAATGCCGCGTCTACGAGAGATACCCGAGCGACCTGGCGACGCACTGCCAGCCGTTGGCCGCGCGCAGCGACAACGACATGAAATGGAGCGCGACCGTGCGCGATATTTCCGCGGGCGGCGTCGGTCTGCTCCTGCAGCGTCGCTTTGAGCCGCGCACCGGGCTGGCCATCGAATTGCCGGATGCCGACAACACCGACTTCACCGTGTTCGTGCGCGTGGTTCATGCCCGCGCGCAGGCGGACGGCCGCTGGCTGCTGGGCTGCCAGTTTGTGAGCCCGCTCAGTGATGAGCGGCTCCATGCCCTGCGCCACGCCGCGCCGAAAGAAGTCCAGTCCCCGGCCAGGCCCGCCTTGCCGGCCAAGCCCGCAACCAATAGCGCGCTGCCCTTCACCATCGTCGCCGGCGTGCACTTCCGCGCCAAGCTGCCCGACGGCAGCGTGTTGAGCCGCTCGGTGACACGCCTCCATATTACAGGAGACTGGCCGATGCCTCCGGGGCGTATCATCAGCGTTTGGGTCGGCAAAGACAAGAAAAACGGCGCCGCCGTGGCAATGAAAGTGAACGACTGCCATCAAGAAGGGGACCAGTGGCTGGTGGATTGCACGTTTGTCGGCCCACCTCCCACCGATCTCGTCAGATCCCTTGTCAAGAACACCTAGGCTCCGGTTTTGCGGGTTCAAAAACGCGCAGATCTCGCACAAAATTGCCTTGACGGCATCCATCCGGCTTTTCACCGGCCGCGTTGCTTACGTCGATTCACTTGCCGAGAAGCAAATCCGCGAAGAAGCCGAACGCGGGGAGTGGTTCAGTTTCTGGGCGGCGGCAAGCGATATCGGCGACGCGTCCATCGACCCCGTGGAAGCGAAGGGGGCGAAGGCGAAGCCAGCGGCGCTGTTGTCGTTCACCCACGCGCCGACGGGCAAATGGAAACTGGAGCTGGTGGCGCCGAAGGATACCAAGGCCGCCGTCCGGGTTTTGAAGGAGCTACTCGGTGAGGACAGTGTGCAGGTCAACGTGCGCGTGAAGAGAGATTGATAGCCGCGCGACGGACCTCATTGCTTTCATCCCTGATCTATTGCATTGAAGCCGTCAACGCCTAAGACTATATCCTCCATGACCAGGAAAGATAGAAGAAACAATGATTCCGGGGACGCCGCGCTCATGGCGCTGGTGCGTGTAATCGTCGCGCGTAATGTGGACAAAGCTTGCCGATTGCTCGCCGCGTCTCCCGGGCTCGCCGCGCAGGCCCTCGGAGTAGGCGCGAGTCGTAGCAGCTCCCAGCCATATCTCTTCGAGGTAATCATGCACTACGTGTACGCCGGTGACACCGCCCTGCACGTGGCTGCGGCGGCGTATGAGCCCAGGATTGGGCAAGCGCTTCTTAGGCATGGCGCGCGACCCGGAGCGAGAAACCGGCGTGGGGCTGAGCCCCTGCATTACGCCGTCGATGGGGTTCCGGGGTCGCATACCTGGAATCCGGATGCCCAGCAGGCAATCGTCAGGCTTTTGCTCGAGGCGGGGGCCAATCCAAACTCGGCCGACAACAGCGGCGTCACGCCCTTGCATCGGGCGGTGCGCACGCGCTGCGCCGCGGCGGTGCACGCGCTCCTTGCCGGGGGCGCAGACTCTCGCCGCAAGAATCAGAACGGCTCAACACCCCTTCACCTGGCAGTTCAGAATACCGGCCGCGGCGGAACTGGTTCGGCGCCCGCGCAGGAGCAACAGAAGGAAATCATCCTGCTCCTTCTGCAGCACGGCGCTCGCCCCAAGGACAAAGACACCCAGGGAAAGACCGTTGTGCAGAGTGCCGTGAGCGGCTGGATTCGCGAACTGCTGCGAGGTAATTAAGGACACGAAAATTGGTTACGGACGAAAGGATGAGCAATCGTCACAGGGCATTCAGTTTTTTCAGAAGCGTGAGCGTGCTGCGGAGGTTCGACGCTCACAAGAGGAGATTGATGTTCTTCTTGAGCACTTGCGGAATCAGTCTGAAGCGCTTGAACGGACCCAAAAGGAATACCAGAGTCGCAGCAAGTGACGTACGCAACGAATTCGCTCAGCCTGCAACGCATTCTCCGCAGTTTGCGGGAATGCGTTGCAAGCCGTGCGTGTGTCGCAATGCCAATCCATTAACAACAACCCGCTGCCGCCGTCCCTAAACGCCCAGCAACTTGCAGGCTTCGGCAAATCCCGGCGCGGCCTGGCCGTATTCGCTGGCGGTGACGCGCGCCAGGGCGATGAGCTGTCGCCAGCGGAAAGCGGGGCGCATGACGGCGAATTCGTCGGATACGGTGCGGTAGTACTTCTCGGCGTGCAGCGCGCCGTCTTCGCTGGTAGCATAACGCAACATGACGTCGAACATGGGCCGGGCCGGCTGACCGAGTTCGCCGTAGCGGGCCACGACGGCACAGGCGCGGGCCTGGTCCTTCTCGCGGATCGCGCCGTCCACTTCCTTGAGCAGCGTGTCCGGGTCGGATGAGGTGACCTTGGCGCGGGCATCCTCGCGCGGATACGGCTGCCAATGGAGGAAATTACCGCCCCGATTACCCCGGTCGCGGGCCACCTGGTAAGCGCCCAGGATCAAGCTGGCGGCCGTGTTGCGGGCGTTGCTGATGCGCGCGATGTTGCGCCAGGCGTTCGCCGAATCGCTGGCGTGCACGCCGATGCCGTCGCCGTGGACGCTGCCGACCGGTTTGTTGGGCGCTTCCTGGCGGACGCGGCCATTGTCGCGCAGCACCAGTTGGTTCGCGGCCAGGCAGATGGCTTCGCCGATGGCGTCGGGGCTCATGCCTTCGGCGAGCGCCGCGGCGGCGGCGTCGGCCGCCTGGTCGGGGGAAGACTTGAAGAAGGTCTCGCTCATCCTTTCGACCCAGCCATCCTCCGCCTGCTTGCTGCCCAGCGTCGGGGAAGCCAGACGATACTGGTCGAGGAGCTTCGGCAACAAGGCGCGCAGGCCGCTGAAGTAGGCGGCCTGATTGGGATTCTCGTTCTTCACGCAATAGTGGACCGATTGCCGCAGCATGGTCTGGGCGTGCTCCTTACCCACCAGTTGGAGCATGTCCCAGGCCCGATAGGCAAGCACCACGCGATGGACTTCGGCGCCGTCCTCCACAAGTGTAAGCAGCTCGTTGTAGGCATCCTCCGCCGAGCCCCCCGTCATTGAGACGAATAGCGCATCGGCTTTGGCGATTTTGTCGGGGTCGTGGCCGCGGGCAATGGCGCGCAGGCCTTCACCGCCCGGCTGTCCGGCCACGCCGGGCGCCGGCTTGACGGGCTTCAGGACCTCGTTCTGCCGGCCGCCGGTCTCCTGCATGCGGTTGGCATTGCGATAAAGCACCTTGAGCACCGGCAGCGCTTGCCGTTCCTTGGGCAGCTCCCGGGCCATCATGTAGGCGGGGTGGAGAGCCATCATGGTATGGAAGCCGACATAATCCTCGCCGCCGAACGTCCGTGCATTGGCGAGCGCCGCGGCGGCCACGAGTTCATTCAGCTCCGCGCCGCCGCGCAGCCGGTCAACAAGCATCGGCTGTAGCCTGGCGGGAGGCGTCTCCTGCATGAGGGCGACCAGCGGCTCCAGCTTGCCAAACGTCAAGCGTGCCGGGGCGCCTTCGGCACGTACGTCGGGGCTGAAACCGAGGTCCAGGGCAAGCGCTGAACCAACGCTGGCCAGAAGCATGCCCTGGCCGACTTCTGCAAGGAACTCGCGCCGACTGTTTCGGTACATGGCTCACCCCTTTGGTAAATGCGGAGCAAATAGCGAAGCCCCATCTCGTAAAGCTGATAATAACATAACGGGGAAGCGTTACACGGATCTAGCGGCCGCTCGTTCTATCAAGAGCAACGCGGTTTACAAAACGGCAGAATTCACGTAACAATTGGTAGGCTCCGC
>DASZFN010000994.1:0-2807 GCA_035939715.1 Gemmataceae bacterium
CCGCGACGGAATCGTGGCCAGGTGCGCCTCGGCCGCATTGTCCTTGGTTTCCCAGGTTCCCGACCGGGCAAACTGCTGGAGTTCCTTGACCAGAGCGGGATCTCCTTTGAAATGATCCCTGGTTTCGCTGACCAGCCGGTCGAAGGCCAGGAGCGTCTTGCCTTCGTCCTTGACCGTTTGAGCGACCTGGGCCCGGTATTCCTGGATCCGTTTGTCCACGAAGGCGGGGTCGGCGAGATGGGCCAGCAGATAATCGATCTGCCCCAGCTCGATCGCCTTGACCGCGGATGACAGAGCCGTGTTGGGTTTGTCCTGCGGATACTTATCGTAGTTGGCGGGGATGCGATAGCGAAGTACCAGCTTTTCCCCCGCATCCGCCTGGCCCCAAACGCCGACTGCCACGCTAATGCCGACCACCACACTGATGAATCCACGCATAATATCCCCTTTGTCATTGGTCAGTGGTCATTTTATCCGAGTACTGGAAGAGGCCAGTGACAAATGACAAATGACAAATGACCAATGACAGTGTAAGATTAGGGAGAAAACCGGAAAGCGAAAGTCGAACCATGCCAGGCAATTCTTTTGGCGAGCTGTTTCGCATCACCACGGCGGGCGTCAGTCACGGGCCGGGCTATCTCCTCATCATCGACGGCTGTCCGCCCGGCCTTCCCTTGAGCGTGGAAGACCTGCTGCCCGATCTTCGCCGCCGTCGCCCCGGCCAGTCCAAAATCGTCACGCAGCGCCAGGAAGAAGACGTGCCCGAGATCTGGTCGGGGGTCTTCGAGGGCAAGACGGACGGCACCTCCCTGGGGATTCTGTTCCGCAACAACGACCAGCGCAGCCAGGATTACAGCGATATCAAGGATAAATACCGTCCCGGCCACGCCGACTATACCTTTGATGCCAAGTACGGGTTTCGCGACTACCGGGGCGGCGGCCGCTCCAGCGCCCGTGAGACCGTGTGCCGCGTGGCCGCGGGGGCCGTGGCCAAGAAGCTCCTGGCCGGGCAAGGCGTCCGCGTGCTCGGCTATGTGAAGCAGATCGGCGACGTAACGGCCGACATTCCCGATCCGACCCAGGTCACCCTCGACCAGGTTGAAGCGACGCCCGTGCGCTGCCCCAACCCTGAGGCCGCGCGCGCGATGATCGCGCTCATCGAGGCAGTGCGCAAGGACCTGGACTCGATCGGCGGCGTGTGCGAGCTGGCGGCGACAGGCGTGCCGGCGGGCTGGGGAGAACCGGTCTTCGATAAGCTCAAGGCGGATTTGGCCAAGGCGCTTTTGTCGCTGCCGGCAGTGATGGCGTTTGAATACGGAGCCGGGTTTGGCGTGGCCACGGCTCGCGGCAGCGCCAATAATGATGCCTTCGTCCCCGCGGGGCAGGGGGGTATCGCCACGGAAACCAACCGCCACGGCGGGATGCTCGGCGGCATCAGCAGCGGCGCGCCCATTATTTGCCGCGTGGCCGTCAAGCCGACCAGCAGCCTGCCGCAGACGCAACGCACGGTTACGCAAAGCGGTGAGCCGACTGAAATTGCAACGCGTGGCCGCCATGACCCCTGCCTGCTGCCGCGCTTCGTGCCGATGGGCGAGGCGATGATCGCCCTGGTGCTCGTCGATCACTGGCTGCGCTGGCGCGCCCAGTGCGGATTGCCCGCTGGCGGGTGAGTGGTGAACCTTGCCGTTTGCAGCGATGAAACCGGTTATGCGCAACCTGCCGACCTTTCCGCGCATGGCTAACCGCATCTGATTCTCCTTGTCCAACTTCATATTTGTTAATTGCCGTTTATTCCGAAATTGAAGGTAGCAACGGGGGCGCCTGGAAGCTTCGGGCAAAGCGCTCCTCTCTCCCTTGCCTATTTTGCCGCTTCCTTCCACCGCGCTTTGGTGAAGGGAGTCACTTAGGGGCGGCACGCGGGGCGCGATGAACCGCCATAGGAGTAAACGTTGGTTTCTTCGGAAAGGATGCCGACCATGATTCCCAAGTTGCGGAAGTGTTTCGGCGGTGCCATGGTCTGTGGCATCGCTCTGTTGGGCCTGGCGCGCACGGGAAGCGCGCAGGAAGGGTTCAACCCTCTGCCGGCGGGCAACGCGGCCACGCCTCCAAGGGCGGCCTTGGGCGATCCCCAGAGCCCCGATGGCGATTTGCGCGCCCGCATCGAACGACTTGAAAAACAGAACGAGGAGCTGATGCGCGCTCTGCAAAATGCGAGCTCGCAAGTCAGCGCCGAGGGGGCTCCAACGTCGGGGGGCGTCGGCAAGGAGGAAGTGAAGAAGATCGTCGCCGATTACCTGTCTGCCCAGGACGCCGCCAAGCAGAGCGCAAAAAGAGAGGACCCGGCTGCCGGCTACCGCATCGGCAGCGAGCTGGGCATGACGGGCAGCTGGAAAGACGGCCTGATTTTCAGCACACCCAAGAATGATTTCTCGCTCCACCTGGGCGGCTGGGTGCAGTACGACAATGTCTTTTATGACCAATCGTCGCTTCTGCGAATTGCTCCGGGCGCGCGGCCGGGCGCCAAGCAGGGCGTGGCATCCGGGGCTGCCCTGGGCGGCATCGGTGACCTGGCAGACGGCACGTATTTCCGCAGAATTCGCCTGCAGACCGATGGCAAGTTCTGGGAGAACTACGAGTACACGTTGACCCTGGCTCTGGAGAACGATCAATTCGACACGGCCGGGCTGGACGAATTCTGGGTCGGTGCCACGAACATCCCGCTCATCGGCACGGCCCGCCTCGGTCATGTGAAAAACGCGATCGGCATCGAAGCAGATATGTCGGGCTCCAGCAAGGTCATGACGTTC
>DASZFN010000995.1:0-16873 GCA_035939715.1 Gemmataceae bacterium
CTCGGCACTATGGGTCGTGTTGTTGGCGACGGCGGTCAGGTAGCTAGGCGGCGGACCCGTGCGCGCGACATGGACCGTAGCCGCGGCGGTGATCAGTCCAGGTGTGCTGGCGCTGATGGTGTCAGAGCCGGCATGGGACAGGGCGAGGTTGCCAAAGCTGGCCACGCCGCCGCTGACCGTCACGGAGGTGGTGCTGCCGGAGGTGAAACTGCCCGGGCCGCTGGCCACCGTCACCGTCACGCTATCGGAGTTATCGCCGCTTACCAGGTTGCCAAATGAATCAAACACCTGCACCTTGATCGCAGGACTAATCACCGTGCCGGCCACGGCCGTCAGCGACGGTGCGGTGAAGGTCACTTGGCTCGCAGAGCCTGGGCTGACGGCGATCCCCGACTCGGTGCCCGTGAGTGAGGCGTTGCCCTTATCGGTAGCCGTTACCGACCGGCTGCCGGCGGTCTTCAGGGTGATCCTGAAAGCGTGGCTGCCCTGGTCGGCGCTGACAAACTGGTAGTCGGCGGGCAGCACCGCCTGGGCATCCGTGCTGCTGAAATGCACGGTGCCCGTGTACGCCGTGGCCAGGTTGCCAAAATTATCCTTGGCCGCGACGGTGATCGTGGCCGTGGTTCCGGCCGTGGCCGAGGTTGGGAAACCGGACACGAGGAGCTGAGCCGCCGCCGGGGTCACGGAAATTCCAGACTGGCTCCCGGTGAGCGAGGCGTTGTTTTGATCCGTGGCCGTCACACTCTGACTGCCCGCTGTTCTTAAGGTGAGGCTGAAGGAATGACTTCCCTTGTCGGCGCTGACAAACGTGTAGTTGGCTGGCAAGCTCGCCTGAGTATCCGTGCTGGTGAAATGCACGGTGCCGGCATAGCCCGTGGCCACGTTGCCAAACGCATCGTCCGCCGTGACCGTCATGGTTGCGGCGACCCCGGCCATGATCGAGGTCGGCAAACCGGACACGACGAAAGTGCTTGCCGCAGCCACGGCCACACTGATGCCGGATTCCGTTCCCGTGATCGTCGCGGTGGTTTTGTCCGTGGCGGTTAGCGACTGCGTGCCTGCGCTCTTCAGGGTGACGCTGAAAGCGTGCGCGCCATTGTCAGCACTCACGAAGGTGTAGTCGGCCGGCAAGCTCGCCCGGGCATCGCTGCTCGTGAAGTGCACCGTGCCGGTGTAGCTTTTGGCCACGTTGCCGTAGGCATCTTGTGCCGTCACGCTGACGGTGCCGGCGACTCCAGCCGTCGCCGCAGTCGGGAAACCGGACACCACGAGTTTACTCGCCGCGGCCGCCGCCACGCTAATGCCGGATTCGGTTCCGGTGATCGTCGCGGTAGTCTTGTCGGTGGCGGTTAGCGACTGTGTGCCTGCGCTCTTCAGGGTGACGCTGAAGGAATGCACGCCATTGTCGCCGCTCACAAAGGTGTAGTCGGCGGGCAGGCCGGCCTGTGCATCGCTGCTCGTGAAGTGCACCGTGCCGGTGTAGCTTTTGGCCACGTTACCGTAGGCATCCTGTGCCGTCGCGCTGACGGTGCCGGCGATTCCTGCCGTGGCCGCAGTCGGGAAACCGGACACCACGAGTTTGCTCGCCGCAGCTGCCGCCACGCTAATGCCGGATTGCGTTCCCGTGATCGTCGCGGTGGTCTTGTCCGTGGCGGTTAGCGACTGTGCTCCAGCAGTCTTCAGCGTAATGCTGAAGGAGTGCGCGCCGTTGTCAGCGCTCACGAAGGTGTAGTCGGCCGGCAAGGTCGCCTGGGCATCGCTGCTCGTGAAGTGGACCGTGCCGGTGTAGCTTTTGGCCACGTTGCCGTAGGCATCCTGTGCTGTCACTGATACCGTCCCGGATGTGCCCGCGGTTGCTGAGGCCGGGAAGCCCGAGACGGCCAATTTACTGGCCGCCGCCGCCGCGACCGTGATGCCTGACTGAGTGCCTTTGATCGTCGACGTGGTCGTGTCGGCGGCGGTTATCGACTGCGTGCCCGCAGTCTTCAGCGTGACGCTGAACGAGTGCGCGCCATTGTCGCCGCCGACGAAGGTGTAGTCGGCGGGAAGGCCGGCTTGCGAGTCCGTGCTCGTGAAGTGGACCGTACCCGTGTAGCTTTGCACCACGTTGCCGTAAGCATCTTGTGCCGTCGCGGTGACGGTTCCGGCTACTCCGGCCGTGGCCGCAGTCGGGAAGCCGGACACGACCAGCTGAGCCACCGCTGCGGTCACGGAAATTCCAGACTGGCTGCCGCTGAGCGAGGCATTGCTTTGATCCGTGGCCGTCACACTCTGACTGCCCGCTGTTTTTAAGGTGACGCTGAAGGAATGACTTCCCTTGTCGGCGCTGACAAACGTGTAGTTGGCCGGCAAGCTCGCTTGAACGTCCGTGCTGGTGAAATGCACGGTGCCAGCATAGCCCGCGACCACGTTGCCAAAAGCATCGTCCGCCGTGACCGTCATGGTTCCGGCGACCCCGGCCATGATCGAGGTCGGCAAACCGGACACCACGAAAGTGCTCGCGGCAGCGGCGGCCACGGTAATGCCGGATTCGGTTCCCGTGATCGTCGCGGTGGTCTTGTCCGTGGCGGTTAGCGACTGTGCCCCTGCGGTCTTCAGCGTGGCGCTGAAGGAGTGCGCGCCATTGTCAGCGCTCACGAAGGTGTAGTCGGCCGGCAAGCCCGCCTGCGAATCCGTACTCGTGAAGTGGACCGTGCCGGTGTAGCTTTTGGCCACGTTGCCGTAAGCATCTTGTGCCGTCGCCGTGACGGTTCCGGCTGCTCCTGCAGTCGCCGACGCCGGGAAACCGGACACGACGAGTTTACTCGCCGCGGCCGCCGCCACGCTAATGCCGGATTCCGTGCCGGTGATCGTCGCGGTGGTCTTGTCCGTGGCGGTTAGCGACTGTGTGCCTGCACTCTTCAGGGTGACGCTGAAGGAGTGCACGCCATTGTCGCCGCTCACGAAGGTGTAGTCGGGCGGTAAGCCGGCCTGCGAATCGGTGCTCGTGAAGTGGACCGTGCCGGTGTAGCTTTTGGCCACGTTGCCGTAAGCATCTTGTGCCGTCGCCGTGACGGTTCCGGCTGCACCTGCAGTCGCCGACGCCGGGAAACCGGACACAACGAGTTTACTCGCCGCGGCCGCCGCCACGCTAATGCCGGATTGCGTGCCGGTGATCGTCGCGGTGGTCTTGTCCGTGGCGGTTAGCGACTGTGCCCCTGCGGTCTTCAGGGTGACGCTGAAGGAGTGCGCGCCATTGTCAGCACTCACGAAGGTGTAGTCGGCGGGCAGGGCGGCTTGCGAATCGGTGCTCGTGAAGTGCACCGAGCCGGTGTAGCTTTTGGCCACGTTGCCGTAAGCATCCTGTGCCGTCACGGACAGCGTCGCAGATGTACCCGCTGTTGCCGAGGCCGGGAAGCCCGAGACGGCCAATTTACTGGCCGCCGCCGCCGCGACCGTGATGCCTGACTGAGTGCCTTTGATCGTCGACGTGGTCGTGTCGGCGGCAGTTATCGACTGCGTGCCCGCAGTCTTCAGCGTAGCGCTGAAGGAGTGCACGCCATTGTCGGCGCTGACAAACGTGTAGTCTGCAGGCAGGCCTGCTTGGGAATCGCTGCTGGTGAAGTGCACGGTGCCCGTGTAGCTCTTGGACACATTGCCGTAGGGGTCCTGGGCCGTCACCGTCGCCGAGGCGGCCGTTCCGGCCGTCGCCGCGGTCGGGAAACCCGACACGCTGAACTTGCTCGCCGCTGCTGCCGCCACCGTGATGTTGGATTGCGTTCCGGTAATGGTCGCGCTGGTCTTGTCCGTGGCGGTAAGCGATTGCGTACCCGCGGTCTTCAGCGTAATGCTGAAGGAGTGCACGCCATTGTCCGCGCTGACAAACGTGTAGTCTGCCGGCAGGCCTGCCTGGGTATCACTGCTCGTGAAATGCACGGTGCCGGTATAGCCCTTGACCACGTTGCCCAGGGCATCTTCCGCAGCCACCGTGACAGTCCCCCCTACTCCGGCCGTTGTTGAACCGGGGAAGCCACTTAATACTAGCTGACTCACAGACGCGCTCACCGTGATGCCGGTTTCCGTTCCGGTAATGGTCGCGGTGGTATTGTCAGTGGCGGTGATCGACGCCGAGCCTGGTGTCAGCAGCGTTACGCTGAACGAGTGCACTCCCAGATCACTACTGACGAACGTATAGTCCGCGGGTAGGACTGCTTGCGGATCGCTACTCGTGAAATGGACCGTGCCGGCATAGGCTGTGGCACCATTGCCGTAGGCGTCCTTTGCCTTCACGGTTATGATTCCCGCGGTTCCGGCTATTACTGAAGTCGGGAAGCCGGACAGGCTGAGCAGTTTGGCTGCAGCCGGGTTGACTGTGACGCTTGCCGTTCCTGTGAGGGAAGACGAGGAAGTATCGCCGACCGTAATCGTGTCACTGCCCGCCGTTTTCAAGGTAACGTTGAAGGTGTGCACACCCGCGTCTGAGGCTGTAAAGGTGTAGTCTGCCGGCAACACGGCCAGGGCGTCGCTGCTGGTGAAATGCACCGTGCCGATGTAGCCGGTAGCCGTATTTCCCGATCCATCCTTGGCGGTGACCGTGATCGTAAATCCCGATCCTGCTGTGCTGCTGGTCACAGAAGTACCGAGTGTCAGCGAGCTGGCTGAATTGGAAGTGCCGCCCGCGTAGGCAAAAGCCCCGAGGTCGCTGGCTGTTGACCGCGGCTGGGAAGCTTGATTGTAAACGTACTGGCTGGTGACCGGATAACTGGAGGCCACTGCCGAGGCCAGGGCGCCACTTTTGCCGATAGCTCCCGACCCGCTTAGCAGATGAGCGTCGTAAGTCGCCAGGTTGGCGAAGCCTGGGTTGTTACTGGGATCGATGACAAAGTTGTTCGTCCCTGTAATCGTGCCATTGTAAGACTGACCCTGATAGCCAGCATAGGTTAAAAGCCAGCCTGGACTCATCCAGTTGGTGGTGGCGAAATTTACATTACCAGCAGCTTGTCCCAGGAATGGAATCGACGGATTGGCTCCGGCATGCTCGGGCGCGTTGTAGAAGATGTTGTTCCGCGCATCGACGGTCACCGTGTTGACTTCCATCTGGAACAGGATCGTCCCGTAACGATAAGAAGCCGCTCCCCACGCGCTCGTCTGATCGGCGATGCTGACGATCGTGTTGTTGTAGAAATAGAGAACTCCGCCGTTGCGGTAGTTGCCGACGAGAGCGCCGTCGCCATAGTGAACCAGCAACAGTGGACCATTGGGGTCGGAGACGAGTATGTTACCATAGACCAGAGTTCGCAAGTAGTTCGGATCAGTACTGATGTAGGAATAACCGTCTTGGGGCTCAACTAGATCAAGCAAGTGGCCACCATCCTGGATGAAGTTGTAACGGATGATCGTGCTGGATGAGCGGTCTTTGAGCGCGTTTCCACCAGCGCCGGCCTTCGGCGGGCCATAGCGGTTGTATTGATACGTCGCGCCATAGGCTTCGATGTAAGAGCCGTGGAATTGATCGCTCCCGACCAGCCCATTGCCATAGATATAATTCGAATCAAGCGTGATGTGGTATGTGTTGTCGTCACCGTTCGACTTGGCGAATACACCGTTGGTGTTGTTGGTGATCGTGCAGTTGTGAATGGTGAGGTTGGCCGCGCCTTCGGTCCAGATGCCGCCGGCCCCCTGGGAGTAAGTGCGGCTGTCTCCACTGTAACCTGTAAAACTGGTTCCCGCATTGGCTCCTTGCAACTGCAAATTGTTGATATCGATGTAGCTGGGTTGGTAAGCGTAGGGTTTGGTGCTATCCCTAAAAATGATGATGAGCCCAAGGTCCTCGTTTGGCGTGTAGCCGAATTGCGGCGAGTGCGGGCTGCTCGTGGCATTGGCGGCGTCCAGGATCGGCAGTTGCCCCTGCGGTCCGGCGACGCCGTTGATCACGATGTGCTGCGCCGCCGTGCCGCTGTTGGAGAGAATGATCTTCTCGTGGTAAGGATTCGCTTGCCAGTGAATGTTGACCGCATCGCCCGCCTGGAGGTTGTTCCAGGGGACGGCGCCGATCGTTGTCAGGGCCAGCCCGGGCCCCACTTCATAGGTCGTCGGCACGAGACGCTCTTCGAGATGCTCGAGCATCAGCCCGGTGCGATTCCCCTTAGAACGGGGGGCAGCTCGACGCTTGAGATGTGACGCTCGTGCCTGCCGACGAGAAAAGAGAGACATGGGTTTCTGCTCCGTGGGATCCTCGGGGACACAAGAAAACCAGCAAGGGCCGCCGTAGCGTGGCAGCAAGCGACTTTATGGTCGATTCGCTTCGCGGCAACCTTCTGGACCGACAAGTGACCTGGAGGGGATCCGAACTCGCAACTCTGGGACTAGACGGGATAAAATCTTTCCTTATGAATGTACGCTGAATCCAGGGATTGTCAAATCCGGATAACGTGCGGTAACTCTGGGGGCACAATTCTCTGTTCGCAGCTTATTCGCCTCAGGTGAAATGTGCTCGCCATTGTCTACCTGGTCGGTCGCGACGTCTTTTCGCGGTCGGCAAGCCACTGCTTGAAAGCCGCGCTCGAGCGCACGCTGTCGAAGCTCGGATCTTTGCCCAGCTTTTCAAAATGGGCGGGCGCCGCGAAAAAGCCTGCGGCATCAGCGCGGCAGAGGAGGGCGATGCTTTGTCTGGTGTACTGCTCAGCCATCCCAGCTTGCGCCATCGCGAGCGGTTTGTGGTCCTGCACGGCGGCGGCCGCTCGAGCGTAAATGGCGGCGCACTGGTAGAGCGCGACGCCGGCACAGAGTGGCTTGCGGCTGAGCTCATCGGCTTGCTCGACGGCACGAGCGGGCTGCCCGGCGCGCAGCAACGTTTGCGCTTCCTGGCCGTACACCTCCGCAAGCCTGGACCAGGCGGCGACGTACTGGTTGTCTACCTCAAGCGCGCGATTCAAATCCGCCCTGGCCTTGTCCAGTTGTCCCAGCTCCAGATAGGTGGCGCCGCGCACCTGGTAAGCCTCGGAGAACCCAGGCCGGATCTTCAGCGCTTGCGCGCAGTCCTGGAGTGCCAGGGGGAATTCTTTTTTAGCCAGGCGCGACGCCGCGCGGTTGCTGAAGTGAACGGCCTCCCCTTTCCAGCGGATGGCCTCGGAGTAGTCGGCGACGGCCAGGTCGTATTGCCGGCTGCGATGGTAGGCGTTGCCGCGCTCATTGTAGAGGTGGCTCATGTTGAAGCGGGCGCCGTTGATTTGCCTGGGGAAGAGGCGGATGGCCTCGGAGTAATCGGCGATAGCGCGGCCGTAGTCCGCCTTCTGGTAATGAATGTCAGCGCGAAAAGCATAGCCAGTATAAAAATGCGGATCAAGCCCCTTGCTCTCCGGGCCGAGCTGAATGGCCTGGTTACAATCGGCCAGCGCCTGGTCGAGCTCGCCCACATCGGTGCGCAGCTTGCAACGAACCAGGTAAGGCACGCCGCTGTCCGGTTCAGCCTTGATCGCTGCGTTCACGTCCGCAAGCGCTCGGCGATACAGTTCCTGAGTGCGTGCGGGGCTGTCGGTGGATTGACGCTGATGCCAGATGACTAGAGCACGCTTGTAATAGCCGTCCATGTACTCCGGCTGTAGAGCGACACAGACTCCATAGGCAAGCTCGGCGGCGTCGTATTTATGGGCGGCGTTCAAGGTCTCGCCCAGCCAGTAATAGGTCCAGTAATGCCGAGGATCGAGGCTGGAGGCCCTGCGCAAATAGTGTTCGGCCGTGCCGAGAGGATTTTTCATGTCCAGATTGGCGACTTGCAGCATGCGCGTCAGCACGAACTGGCTGATGGGATCCTGGGGTAACCAGGCCACCCAGAAATTCACCAGGCCCATGGTGTAGTAATCGGCCCAGGCGCTCGGAGGCGAATGCTGGAGGTCGCGCGGATTGGCGGGTTCGCCGAGACCGACGCGGCAAAAGTGCTCGACCAGGCGGCCGCCGTGCGTCGGCACAAAGCGCTGCGCCGCCTCGGCCGCTTGCAGGGCCGCGCGGTAGCCTTTCCTGGCCGCCGCAAGGTTTCCCCAATCCATCAGGCTCTCCCGGGCCCGCGCCCCTGCTAGAAGCAGTAGCTGCAGATGCACATCGCGCTCTAGTTCACGCACTTCCGCCGCGGTCAGATCCTGCGTCGGCAAATGCTGCCACCAGTCCTCGTGGTCCCAGACCGCCACGGCCGCAAGCGCAGCCTCAAGCTCGGCAACGCCGTCCTGGTCCAGGTCATGCGTCATCAAGCGCTCCGCCTTCTGAGCGTGGCGGTAGAACGAGGCCAGACATTCGGCGCGTAGCTCCCGGGCCTGAAGCCGATCGTGCAGAGGGGCCAGCGCCGGCTCGGCTGCCACGCGCCTGGCGGTCGCCTGTAAGAGCAGGTGCGCGTCCTGGAAGCGGCCCGCCTGAATCTCGCCGACAGCCAGCTCTTCGCTCGCCTCGGCCGAGCGCAACAGATCCAGCCGATGCTCGTAGGCTTGCCGTCGCTGGCGTTGGTTGGCGGAATTCCAGAAAAATAGTCCCAGCGACGCGGTCGCGGCAAGCAACAGCCCGGCAACGGAAAACGCGGCCACCAGCGCCCGGTGCCGGCGCACCCACCGATTCAGGCGGGCGCTCCACGGCGCCGTGTAAGCCGACACCGGCTCATCCGCCAGCCAGAGTTCCAGATCGTCGGCCAAGGCCTGTGGCGAAGGATAGCGTTCGTTGGGTTTCAGCGCCATGGCCTTCAAGCAAATGGCCTGAAGCGGCGGCGGAATCGAGGGTTTGAGGACACGGGGCGGCACGATGTCGCCCTGTTGCACTTTTGCCAGCACCACTCCCGGATCGGCATCCTCCACGGGCGGCTTGCCGGTCAGCAGGCAGTAAAGCGTGCCGCCCAGACTGTAGACATCGCTGGCTGGGCCCATCAGGTCCAGGCGCCCGGCGGCTTGCTCGGGGCTCATGTAGGCCGGCGTGCCGATGGCCTTGCCCATCTCCGTCAGCTCCCGGTCGCCAGCGGCGTGTGCCCGGAGGGGCCAAACGGCGGTCTCCAGTGCTTCGCCACCCGTGTTCGGCTCGTGATTTTCGCGGGACCAGGCGCGACCGGCTTCCAGGGAATCGATCTGGTCTGCCCACGCTTCGCCGGTGAGCTTGGCGAGGCCCCAATCGACCACGAGCGTTTCCCCGTAAGGCCCGAGCATGATATTGCTGGGCTTGAGGTCCCGGTGCAGCACGCCCCGGTTGTGGGCGTAGGCGATGGCGTTGCAGGCGGCAAGGAAGCGGCCGAGCAGCTCGCGCACGGCCAGGGTGCGCGTGCCCGGATCGCGGATGGTTTCCTCGGCCCGGTGGAAATCGTCAATGGCCTCCTTGAGGCTGTTGCCCCGAATGAAACGCATCACGTAGAACGGTCGGCCGTCCGCATGCGTGCCCAGGCCGTAGACCGGCACGATGCCGGGGTGCTCGAGTCGGCCGGTGACTTCCGCTTCCAGAAGAAAGCGTGCGCGGCTCTCCTGATTGTGCGCGTGTTCGTCGTGAATCTGTTTGAGGGCGACCTCGCGGTGCAGTTCCTCATCCTCGGCAATAAAAACCGATCCCAGACCGCCCTGGGCGTGCGGCCGCACCACGCGAAAACGCCGGCCCGTGGAGGTGAGCGTGCCGACCAAGGGCTTTGCGCTCCCCTCGGGCGGGCGGGGCGTTGCCGTCGATAGCGAGGTCAAAGTAGCTTGCAGGTCTGCATCGGCGATTTGGTGCAATTCCTCTTTAATTGAGAGGACCGAACATACCGACTCCAGCGTCCTTTCCGTGTCGCCGCCGTGAGCTTCCAGGCGCTTTTGCACGAGACGTTCCAGCAAAGGACAGGCATCGGCGCCGAGGCTCCCTTGCTCCACGAGAATCTGTGCCAGCGGCCGGGCGCGATCCTGCACCCAGGCGCGCATAGCCGAAAGCAGCGCCTCGGCGTGGATCAAATCGTTTTGCAAGGCGAGGACGCCGAAGAGCAGATTCTGCGCGGTCACAGAAGACGAGGAGGACCTGGCGAGCATGGAAGGACCTCAAGTTGGCTCCGCAAGCTAGAAGCAAATGCCGGTGTGCAGCGTCCTGCCAATGCCTGGCAATGTAACACTCCGAAAGCCCGCTGGCAACGTGGGCATAGATTGCGAGACCAGTGCCTATCGTCTGGCGCGCTTGCCATTCGAGCTGTCGTGGTTCTTGAGCTTTAGCGGCAATACCTTGAGCCGGCTTGGCCTTCCTTTTCGCTTTTTTTCTTTAAGCAGATTTTGTTTGCAATCGAGTTGCTTATCTGGTAGCTCTAAGAGCGCCGTTGTCCCTCGGCAAAGGTGCCCGCCGTCGCCATCGGCAGACGTCCGCATGCGGCGTTCAAGATTGGCTCCGCGTCGGACATTTTGTGCGAAGCTCGTTTCATTCTAGACTCGCTGCCTGGATTCGTGCCGTGTTTGACTCGCGCCCAAAAACTGTTGATTGTTTGCGCCCACGCATCGGAAGCCAAGTCCGGCGCCGTTCCTTTCTGGAAAAGAGAACAGATTTGCGGGGGCAAGGGAGGTGCTGCGCCACCAAGGAATCTCATGCAAAGGAAGCTGGCCATGGCGAAAATCCTCTTGGTTGAGGACAACGAGCCCATCCGGGAAATGCTTGAGCGGCGCCTAAGGAGGAGAAATTACGAGGTTGTGACTGCCGGGAATGGCGCCGAAGCTTGCACACTTGCTCGCTCGGCAACACCGGACATTATCCTCCTGGACATGCACCTCCCTGTCCTGGACGGCTGGGAAGCGGCACGGCAGCTGAAAACAGCACCGGAAACGCGATCAGTACCCATTATTGCTTTGACTGCCGACGCCATGTCCGGCGATCGTGACAAGGCTCTGCAAGCGGGCTGTGACGATTACGAGATCAAACCTATCGACATGCCACGCTTGTTGGAGAAAGTGCAGAAGCTGCTGAGTGTTAGACCCCCGGGCGGAGAGGCTAGCCCTGGTTGAGGGCGTCGTCTTTGAGGCTTAGACATGGAATCGGCAAGCGCGTTGCCTGACCATCACGAGTCCGCAGCCGTCCGAACGTTTCAGCCGAGTGCCGGTTCGAGCCGCGTGACCAAGACCTTCCACGAACTCGACAGTGGCGAAAAGTGCCTCCGCGTGGCTTTCGTTTGCGCCATTGTCGGCATTGGTATTGGCACGCTGGCCCTGCTAGGTTGGGCAACGGGCTGGCGAGTTCTCGCTACCGGCAACCCCGGCTGGGTACCGACCGCGCCCAGAACTGCTCTCGGATTTGTCCTGCTGGGAGCCGCACTGTTAGCTTATCTTCGGAAGCCCCTCCGCAGGGCGAACGAGGTTTGCACGTTGCTGCTTGCGCTATTGTTGTCCGCTGCGGCCCTGGCGGAACTGTATCAACATCTTGGCAGCACGAGCAAACCGCTGCCGTCCCCGGCCGATTTCTTCGATAGTTACGGATTTTGGAGCGGCATTCGTGCCTCGATCGTGTCACCCATAACCGCCGCGAGTTTCCTGCTGTGCGGCGTAGCCTTGCTCCTGCTCTTGTACCCGTGGCGGCGGTCCAGAAGCCTGGCCGCCATCCTCATCTGTTTCGTGGCCGCCGGGAATTTCATCATCGCCATGGGATATTTTCTGAATGCCAAGCCTCTCACTGGTGGCGACCAGGTGCCGGTAGCCCTGCCGACTGCAGTCGGTTGGTTGTTCCTGTGCACAGGTCTGCTGGCCGCCGCAGGACCAGACTTATTCCCGCTGCGAACGCTGGTCGGCTCTTCGGCCCGCGCCTTGCTGCTGCGCGCCTTCCTGCCGGTTGCCATCCTCACGATGTTGGTTCTGGACACCATCCGCCATCTGATCATTCACGAGGTGGTCAAGAATGAGGAATCAGCGAGATCGTTGTCCCTTTTGCTCTCCGCTGTGCTGGCCCCGCTCACCTTCGTGGTGGCCATTTCCTACATTGCCCGTGTCATAGGGGCTGCCCTCGATCGTGCCGAATCGGAGCGCCTACGGGCGCTCGACGAAATGCGCCGAGCCCGGGATCTTGCTGAGAAACATGACCAGGCCAAGAGCCAATTCCTTGCCAACATGAGTCATGAACTGCGCACACCCTTGACGGCCATTATCGGCTACAGTGAGATTCTTCAGGAGGATGTGCAGGAAAACGGACAGCAAGAATTGCTGAGCGATTTGAAGCAGATTGAGAGTCAGGGAAAACACCTGCTGACTCTCATCAACGACATGCTTGACATGTCGAAAATCGAGGCCGACAAGATGCAGTTGTGCCTGGAGAGCTTCGACCTGACGACTTTCATCCGGGAATTGGCAGCCGCCGTGCAACCCCTGGCGGTCAAAAACCACAACGACCTCCTGCTCAAAGTCGCGGATGATCTGGGCACGATGCATAGTGACGTTACGCGCTTACGACAGTGCTTGCTGAACTTACTGACCAACGCCACCAAGTTTACCGAGAACGGCGTCGTGAGCTTGACAGTCACGCGCCACGACTCGCCCGGTGAGAAATGGTTTGTCTTCAAGGTAACCGACACCGGGATCGGCATGACGCCCGAGGAAATGCAGAAGCTGTTCCAGGCATTCACGCAGGCGGAT
The DNA here is from genome assembly GCA_035939715.1 of Gemmataceae bacterium. Classification (GTDB taxonomy): domain Bacteria; phylum Planctomycetota; class Planctomycetia; order Gemmatales; family Gemmataceae; genus DASZFN01. Next base: position 12,564 of record DASZFN010000995.1, read on the forward strand.
GTATCGACCACGCGCAGGTACGGCGGAACGGGACTAGGGTTAGCTATCACCCGGCGCTTGTGTCAGCTGCTGGGCGGTGACATCGACGTCAAGAGCAGTAAAGGTTTGGGTTCGACATTTGTCATGCGCCTGCCCGCAGTGTTTGAAAAGTCGGGAGCCGGGTCTCGAACCTTGGCACGCATGGAAACACCTCTCCCGCCGGTCGTACGTTCGCAAAGCGGCCGTGACACGGTGCTGATCGTGGACGGCGATCCGGCGACGCGTGACAGACTGAATCGTTTTCTTTCCAGGGAAGGATTCCACGTAGTTGCCTGCGGGCGGGGCGAAGAGTGTTTGAGCCTGGCCAAACGTTTCCGGCCGCGGGCTATAACACTGGACGGGATGATGGCCGGCACGGATGGTGCGTCCGTTCTTTCTGCTCTCAAGGCAGACGCCGAACTGGCGGCAATACCCGTCATTATGCTCAGCATCGTGGACGACAAGAACCCGGCTTCCGCGCTGGCCGCGTCCGACTACATCGTTAAGCCGCCCGATTACGACCGGCTGCTTGACATTCTCAAGAGGCGCTGCGGGCTGGCCCCTTCCCGCCTGGCACTCGTCGCCGAAGACGAAACCGCGACCCGGGAAATGCTGCGGCGCGCGCTCGAGAGGGCGGGCTGGACAGTAACAGAGGCAGCCAACGGCCGCCAGGCGCTCGAGTGCGTCACCAACCAGCGCCCTGGGTTGATCCTCCTGGACCTGATGATGCCGGACATGGACGGATTTGATTTCGTGAGAGAGTTACGGCAGCACCTTGAATGGCGCTCAATCCCCGTCGTTGTCATCACGGCCAAGGACTTGACCGAAGAAGAGCGTGCCTTTCTTAACAGCTCGCTCTTGCTGAGCGGTTGTGTCCGCCGAGTCTTTCAGAAAGGGAATTTCAGTCTTGATGAACTGCTCCAGGATGTGCGCGGTCTAGTAGACCAGATCGAATGAACCACAGACTATGCGGCTCGAGGAGCCCCGCAATATAGCTTTGGAGGACGTGGCCGATGCCGAAAATCCTTCTGGTGGAAGACGAAGAAGACATCCGGACCATTCTGGTGCGCCGTTTACAGAAGCGCGCCTTTGAGGTGGTGACGGCGGGAGACGGCGAACAGGCCTGTGCACTGGCACAATCCGACCGCCCTGACCTCATTTTGATGGATATTCGACTCATCGGTTCCCCTTTTGACGGCCTGGAGGCGACGCGGCGCTTGAAGGGCGATGCCGCGACCCAGTCCATTCCGGTTATCGCCCTGACAGCGGACGCCGTCGGGGACAAGCCGCAACAAAGTATCTCCGCCGGCTGTGATGATTACGAGACAAAACCTATCGACTTTCCACGCTTGCTCGAAAAAATCCGGGAACATCTGCAAAAAGGTGCGCGCCATGATGGAACGTAGTGCACAAGTTACGACTTCAGACAGCATCTCCCGCCCAGCCGAAGCGGCTGAGAAGCAACGTGCCTGGTGCGTCCGCCTGGCAAGCCTTCGCGGCGAACTGCTCGGCCCCGTCTACGGTCTCCTTGATCTGAGCGACGCTCTGCACGAGGATGCACGGAGACATTCCGACAGTCCTGAGGACTTTCTTTTGAGTCTCGAGCGGATATGTGAATCCGTCCAGGGACTCCTGAGGCTGGCCGAGAGAAAACTTGATCCAGCGAATGGCGCATCGACAGCTTTAGAGCTTGACGCTCAGTTTCACCATGACATGCGCAGCTACCTGGCACGCATTATTGGTTATTGCGAACTGTGGTGCGAAGACGCAGAAGGCACATTCGTCAATGAGTTCGTGGACGATTTGCGCCAGATCCACCAGATCGCCATGCGCCTGGTGGAGCAAATTCATGATCTGCTGAACCTGCAAAAACTGACGGAAGCGGGTGGTGCGGGCGCTCTCGAGCAAAAGTACGCGCGACCCGAGGTCAATGGCATCCCGCCTTCCCTGGACGACTCGTCGGCCGCGGCCACGGCTATAACGGGCATAATACTCGTCGTCGACGACAATGATATAAATCGCGACGTGCTGCGCCGACGGCTGGATCGAGAAGGGCATAGAGTTGCCGTGGCGGCAGACGGACTGGATGCGCTTCAATTGATTCGTTCGCAGCCGTTCGACCTCGTCCTCCTAGATCTCATGATGCCCGGGTTGAGTGGGTGGCAAGTGCTTGCGCAGCTAAAGGCGGACCATCGCTACTGCTGTCTTCCGGTGATTATGATTTCCGCATTGAATGAGATCCACAGCGTGGTGCGCTGTATCGAAATGGGAGCCGATGATTACTTGATTCGCCCTGTCAATCCGGTTCTGCTGCGCGCGCGCATCAATTCTTGCCTAGAAAAGAAACGCCTGCGCGACCTGGAGCAGAGCTATCTGGACCTCATCAAGCGCGCCGAGAAGCAGGCCGATGACTTGCTGCATGCTGTTTTTCCGGAGCCGATCGTAAAAGGCCTGAGGGGAGAGGCCAGACCCCGACCGCGCCGCCATGAAAATGTGGCGGTGCTCTTCGCCGATATCGTCAATTTTACGCGCTACTGCGACGAACGTGAGCCAGAGGAAGTTGTTCGGTACCTCGATGCGGCAGTCGGTTCATGGGAAGGAATCGCCCTGGAGCACGGCGTACAAAAGATAAAGACCATCGGCGACGCTTTCATGGCGGCATCGGGGCTCCTCGACACGGTCGACAACCCGGTTTTGAGCTGCGTGCGCTGCGGTTTAGACATGATCGAGGCGGTGCGTCGACTGCCGCCTCAGTGGGATCTGCGCGTCGGTATTCACTTTGGCCCGGTGGTCGCAGGGGTGATTGGCAGCCGCCAATATCTCTACGACCTTTGGGGCGATACGGTAAATACCGCAGCGCGTATGGAGAGTCACGGCGTCTCCGGCAGCATTACGCTGAGCATGCCGGCTTGGAGCCGGGTGGCTCACATTTGTGAGGGCTCGGAGCACGTCGTCAATGTTAAGGGCAAGCCCAAGCCACTCCACACGATGCGCTTTACGGGCTTTCGCAATCGAACGCGGTCAGACATTCCCGATCCTAGTACTTGTTGACGTCTTGCCTTGGCCTCTTACGAGCCCAATGGCGGGGGGAGAATGGTAAATGCGTAGCGATGAAAGCCAATTCTGGGACGAGCGTTTTAAGCATGAAGGCACGATTTGGGGAGATACTCCCAGTGCAACGGCGACGACTGCTTTGCGCTACGTGCCTGCGAACTCACGGGTGCTCGAGATCGGCTTTGGGTACGGCCGTGACCTGGCTTTTATGCTTCGTCAGGGATATCGAATGTCGGGCATTGACCTTTCCGTCGAGGCCCGGCATCGGACAGAGGCCCGTTTGCAGCGCGCGGGGCTCCAGGCGGAGCAATTGCTGACCGGATCATTTGAGGAGAGTAATCACAGGGACATTCTGTTCGACGGCGTGCTGAGCCACCGCATGGCTCATCTACTCATTACCGACGACGCTGTCGAACGCTTCGTTCGGACTGTAAAGAGCGTGCTTCGTGCCGGGGGTCTTCTTTGCATGGCGGTGCGCAATTCCAAGGATGTGAATCCGTCCGAGACAAGGTTGGTACAGGGTAATGTATATGAGTACCTGCCTCGGCCAGGGCATTGGATCCGCTTCTGGGACGATGAGGATTTGCGCCGCGCCTTCGGCAAGTGTTTTGATTTTCTTACACTCGATCATGTATGTGAATTGGAATCGGGAGCTCGGCCCGTTCCTTGCTATCTAACAGTAATGGTCGCCCAGAGGAGCCCCGCAGCTTAATCCGTAATCTAGATTTTTCATCGCTTCAAGTCTCCTTCGGAGCGAGCGGAGAACAAACCATGGCGGATTCAAATAACCGCTTTCCATCCCGGACCAGCAAGCCGGCAACCGGCATTTTCGAGCCGGCGCATGACGCTTCCGATGAGGTAAGGTGGCTTATCCTTTGCCGCCGCTTTGCCCTTGCCAGCACCAGTATCGGTCTGGCTCTGAGCTTGCTCGGACTTGTGGGTTGGCTCACAGGCCACTGGGAATTAGCCGGCGGCTTTGGCAAGAATGTGCCAATGGCACCGGCAGCGGCCCTGAGTTTGTTGTTCCTGGGCAGCGCGCTGTTTGTGCACCTATACGTCCCGGAGCTTCGCTATAGCGGAGTCTACGTTGGCGTCGTCGCTTGTTTGGTCGCGTTATGGGGCCTGGTTCGTCTGGGCGAGCTGCTGGCCGGCCAGTCCTTGAATATCGAGGAGCATTTCATTGGAGATCAGGGCTCGGTCGGAGATGTACAGCGCGGCTTGATGACGCCTCTCTCGGG